>DATAHI010000038.1:0-15652 GCA_036263255.1 Oxalicibacterium sp.
ACGCGCCGAACAATGCCGTGATGGTGGTGTCCGGCGATGTCGGGCCGGAGCAGGTGCACGTGCTGGCGCAGAAATATTTCGGGAAATACCAGGGGCAGCCTATTCCGCGCGGCAAGCCACAGGAAGAGCCGCCGCAGCGCGGCATCAAGCGCGTAACGGTCAAGGCGCCGGCAGAAAATTCCTATGTCGCACTTGCCTTCAAGGTGCCGGCATTGCACGACGTTGAAAAGGACGACGACGCACTCGCGCTGGACGTGCTGGCCGCTGTGCTCGACGGCTACGACAACGCGCGCTTATCGGCCAAGCTGGTGCGCACCGATCGCGTCGCCTACGACGTCGACGCCTCGTATTCCGGTATCGCGCGCGGACCGGTACTGTTCATTCTCGACGGTACGCCGGCCGCCGGCGTCACAACCGAGCAGCTTGAAAAACTGCTGCGCGGCGAAGTCGAACGTGTTGCGCGCGAAGGTGTATCGGAAGCGGAATTGAATCGCGTGAAGAATCAGCTGATCGCCGACGAAATCTACAAGCGCGATTCCGTGTTTGGCCAGGCGATGGAAATCGGCTCGATGGAGATGACTGGCTTGCCCTACAGGCAGATCGACCGTCTGATCGAACGCCTGCGCACCGTCAGCTCGGCGCAAGTGCAAGCGGTAGCCAGCCGATATTTCGGTGACGACGCACTGACCGTCGGCACGCTAGTGCCCTTGCCCTTGAGCGGCAAAAAGCCGGCTCCTGCGACGGTACCGAACGAGCCGTTGCGCTGATGCGCAACGGAATGGGATATGGACAAGAAGCCGATGCCGGCCAAAACGATGACCAAATTTTTCGCCCTTGTTTTCCTCAGCACTGCCTGCGCATTCAGTCATGCCGCTGTGCAGATCCAGTCTTGGACACTCTCCAACGGCGCGCGCGTGTTGTTTGTCGAGAACCACAGTCTGCCGATACTCGATGTCAGTGTCGATTTTGACGCGGGGAGCCGCCGCGATCCAGCCGGTAGGTCGGGCACGGCGGCGATGACGAATGCGATGCTCGCACGCGGCATACGTCAGGTCGATACGCCGGCCGGCCGTGAGCCCGCGATGAGCGAGGCCCAGATTTCCGACGCGTTTGCCGACATTGCAGCGCAGCGTGGTGCGCGCGTCGATGACGATCGTTCTGGCGTGACATTGCGTACTCTGGTCAGTCATCGCGATGTCGCGATGGCATTGTTGGCGCGCATACTGGCACAGCCGGCATTTCCGCAGGAAGTACTGGAGCGTGACAAGGCGCGCGCGATTTCGGACCTGAAAGAAAGCCTGACAATGCCGGCGCCGATCGCCGAGCGCGCCTTTGAACACCTGCTTTATCCAAATCATCCGTATGGCGTGGAACCGACCGAAGCATCCTTGCAGGCAATCACGCGCGACGATGTGCTGGCATTTCATGCTGCTTACTACGTGGCCAATCGCGCGGTGATCGCCATGATCGGCGATGTCACGCGCGAACAGGCCGACCGCATCGCGCAGCAACTGACGAACCGGTTGCCGCAGGGAGCGCCGCTGCCCGCGCTACCGCCGGTGACGATGGTCGCCGGCAGTGAAGAACGCATTCCGCATCCTGCATCGCAGGCCCATATCGTGATCGGCATGCCGGGTTCGGCCTATCACGATCCCGACCACTACGCGCTGACGGTCGGCAATTACATCCTTGGCGGCGGCGGTTTTGCATCGCGCCTGACGCAGGAAGTACGCGAGAAGCGCGGTCTGACCTATGGCGTGTACAGCTACTTCAATCCGATGGCGCAACAGGGACCATTCCAAATCGGCTTGCAGACGCAGAAGGAACAGGCGGCGCGCGCGCTCCAGGTAGTGCGCAGCACGCTCGCCGATTTCTTGCGCGACGGGCCGACCGATGCGGAAGTGCAGGGGGCCAAAGACAACCTGATCGGCGGCTTTGCGCTGCGGCTGGACAGCAACCGCAAGATTCTCGGCAGCGTCGCAGCGATCGGTTTCTACGGCTTGCCGCTCGATTATCTGGATCGCTGGCCGGAGCGCATCAATAGCGTGACGGCCGCCGATGTGAGGGCCGCCTTCAATCGCAAGCTGCAGATGGACAAGCTGTCTACGGTGGTAGTGGGCGGCAGCCCCTGACGTACAATCTCGGGCTTTCATCGCCAGCCATCATGCCTAAACCGGCCGTACCCAAACACACCGTGCCCAAACACGCTTCCGCCGCTTCTTCGCCCAAACGCCCGCACCAGGTTCGTATCATCGGTGGGCAGTGGAAGCGCACCCCATTGCCGGTACCGGATGCGGAAGGTCTGCGGCCGACGCCGGATCGCGTGCGCGAAACGGTATTCAACTGGCTCAATCATCTGTTCGACGGCAACTGGCAGCGCGTGACCTCTCTGGACTTATTTGCCGGCACCGGCGTACTGGGTTTCGAAGCCGCGAGCCGTGGCGCGGCGCGAGTCATAATGGTCGAATCGCATCTGCCCGCAGTACGGCAATTGCAACTGACATGCGACAAGCTGCGCGCGACGCAGGTGGAGATCGTGCGCGGCGATGCACTCGCAGTCGCGCAGCGTCTGGACCAAGGTTTTCAACTGATTTTTCTTGATCCGCCCTATCAGCAGGGCTGGCTGGAAAAAATGCTGCCGGTCTGCAGAAAATTGTTGGCCGAGGGCGGTTTCGTCTACGCAGAATCGGAAATGTCCTTGACATCCGACACGCCGCCGAGCTGGCTGGACGGTTGGGAAGTGGTACGGGCCGACAGCGCCGGCATGGTGTACTACCACTTGCTACAGACAAAAACTGTCTGAACTTCAGGCATAATGCGCATTTCTTGCAGTGCGGTACCCATAGTGTCGTTGCGCTATGAACAATAGAAGCGAAGAGCTCATCTGCCGCTCGTTGGAGACTCGTCGCGATTGCGGCGACATCTCAGCCACCACATGGGAGCAATATGGTCACAGCAATCTATCCGGGAACTTTCGATCCGCTGACGCGCGGGCATGAGGATCTGGTGCGCCGCGCATCTGGCCTGTTCGACAAGCTGATCGTCGGTGTCGCCGACAGCCGCAACAAGAAACCTTTCTTTACGCTGGAAGAACGTCTGACCATTTCCCGCGAAGTGCTTGGCCATTATCCGAACGTGCACGTCGAAAGCTTTTCCGGTCTGCTGAAGGATTTTGTGCGCCGCCACGATGCGCGTGTGATCGTGCGCGGCCTGCGCGCGGTGTCCGACTTTGAATACGAATTCCAGATGGCGGGCATGAACCGCTACCTGCTGCCGGACGTGGAAACCATGTTCCTCACGCCATCCGACCAATATCAGTTCATCTCCGGCACCATCGTGCGCGAGATCGCCAATCTGGGTGGTGACGTTTCCAAGTTTGTTTTCCCTTCGGTCGACCGCTGGCTCAAGGAAAAAATCGCTGCGCAGAAGAAGTAGTCGCAGCAAAGGAAACGCCAGGAGCAGTCATGGCCTTGATGATCACCGCAGAATGCATCAATTGCGACGTGTGCGAGCCGGAGTGCCCGAACGATGCGATCAGCATGGGCGCTGAAATCTACGAGATCGATCCGCACAAGTGTACCGAATGCGTCGGCCATTTCGAGGAGCCGCAGTGCCAGCAAGTTTGTCCGGTCGAATGCATCCCTTTCAATCCTGCCTGGCGCGAAACGAAGGAAGAGCTGCAGGCGAAATACGAACGGCTGCTGGCGATCGAAAAAACATCCATCTAGGCCTTCGTCCGCAGCGCCGTGCAAGCGCTTTCTATTCTTCGAACAGTGCCCGTTCTTCCTCGAACAGCTTGACCAGATAGTCGATCACCGTCCTCACCAAGAGGTCCTTGCGATCCTGCGGACGCGATACCAGCCAGATGTCGCGCGACGGATAGGCATGGGCAAGCTCGCAGCGCACCAGCGCCGGCCGCCGACGCGCGATGTAATGAGGGAGCAAGGCGATGCCCGCGTGAGCTTCGGCCGCCTCGGCCTGCATGAAATGATTGCTGGTGCGAAATACGATACGCGCCTTCGGGAAATGCTGCACCAGCCATATGGCCTCCGGTAATGCGGCATTCGCCTCATCAAAGCCGATGAACTGCGCTTCTGTTCCTTCCCTCAGCTTTCCGCATTGTTCGGCGCTGCCATAGAAGCCGTAGCCCAGCGTGACGAGCTGCTTCGCAATCACGTCGCCGTCCAGCGGGCGGCTCATGCGCAAGGCGATGTCGGTTTCCCGTTTTTCCAGGCTCACATAACGAAAGTCCGTCGCCAGGTCGATATCCAGGCCGGGATGCTTGGCCGTCAGCATGGCGAGATGCGCGGCCAGGAAACCGTGGCTCAAGCCCGGCGGGGCATTGATGCGTACGACGCCTTGCACGACTTCGCTGCCTCCGCGCGCAATGCTGTCGGCCGCATCGGCCATGTCGTGCGCGGGCCCGAGAATGCGCAGACCGTTCGGCGTCAGGATGTAACCGTCAGGGCGCCGCTCAACCAGCTTTTCTCCAAGTGCGGTTTCGAGCGATTGGATGCGGCGCGAGATCGTCGCATGGTTGACCGACAAGGCGCGTGCTGCAGCGGAAAGGCTGCCGTACTTCGCCAGGGCGACGAAGATGCGCAGGTCTTCCCAATCGAGCTTGGTATGAGGTTGATCAGCCAATGGAACGCCGTCTTTTGATGATGTTTGCGACCATGCTGCAAGCGTGAGCGCACAGCACTCTGCTACACGAACACTCGCTTGTGCATTTTCTATCGGCCATTGTGCACGAATAGCGAATTCCATTCCATCTGCGCCCCCACTATCGTGACATCTCCAAAACAGACTCTTCAGGAGAGCACAAATGAAAAACGCGGAAAAGGTGGTCATTGTTACAGGCGCTTCGCAAGGCATCGGCGCCGGCGTCGTGCAAGCGTATCGCGAGTTGGGTTATGCCGTCGTGGCGAATTCGCGCAACATCAAGCCGTCGTCCGACGAGAAGGTTCTCAGTATCGCTGGCGACATCGGCGATCGTCGCGTCGCGCAGCAGATCGCGGAGGCTGCAATCGAGCGCTTCGGCCGCATCGATACGCTGGTCAACAATGCCGGCATTTTTATCAGTAAGCCGTTTACCGACTATACCGCCGACGACTTTCGTAGCGTGATGGATGTGAACGTTGCCGGTTTCTTCCATATCACGCAGTTCGCGCTCACCCAGATGTTGAAACAAGGGAGCGGCCACGTGGTGCAGATTACGACAGCGCTGGTCGATCATCCCTTGTCCAGCGTTCCCGCCGGCCTGGCGGCACTGACAAAAGGCGGACTCGACGCAGTGACGCGCGCGCTGGCGATCGAATATGCGAAGAACGGTATACGAGCGAATGCAGTGGCGCCCGGCATCATTCAGACCCCGATGCACAGCCCGGAGAACTTCGAATTCCTGGGCAATCTGCATCCGGTCGGAAGAATGGGCAAAATCAGCGATGTGGCAGATGCCATTCTCTACCTGGAAAAAGCCGGCTTCGTCACCGGCGAAACCTTGAACGTCGACGGCGGCCAGCACGCTGGGCACTGAAGCGATATCTACAGGAGATTAAGATGCCTTATGTGAACATTCAAATCACACGCGAAGGAACGACGCCGGGCACTTCGGCGGCAACCGCCGAACAGAAGGCGGCGCTCATCAAGGGCGTCACCGATTTGCTGTGCGACGTGCTCGGCAAATCGCGGAACACGACCTTCGTGATCATCGATGAAGTTGACATGGACAACTGGGGCGTCGGGGGCCTGCCCGTGCAGGAATACCGCAAACTGCATGCGCGAGCCGATCGATGAAGACGCGGCACGATGGCAAGCATGGAGAACGCGCAAGCGGTTCTCCTGTCCTGATGTCGATCGCCGGCGCGATGGCGCTGGTGGTCGCCATGGGAATCGGCCGCTTCGCGTTCACGCCCATTTTTCCCTTGATGCTGGATGAAGGCAGCCTAACGCTTGCAAGTGGCGGCATGCTGGCGTCTGCCAACTACATCGGCTACTTCATCGGTGCGCTGGCCGCAACCTTTGTGAGGATCAGGCCAAGCCGGACGATACCGCTTGGCATGCTGCTGATCGGGGTTGTGACGGCAGCCATGGCAGCCCACCTGCCTGTTGTCGCATGGCTATTGCTGCGATGTGCGGCCGGGATTGCGAGCGCCTTCGTGCTGGTCGCTGTTTCCAGCTGGAGCCTAAATGTGCTCGCTGCCCGCGGCCGTCCTTCGCTGAGTGGCGTGGTGTTTGCTGGCGTGGGAATCGGGATCGCAGCAACCGGCTTGATTTGCCTATGGCTGGCGCAACGGAACGAAACGGCATCCGCCTCCTGGCTGGTCATAGGCGGGCTCGCCGTTCTTCTCACGTTTACGGTATGGCGATCGTACGCGGAGTCGGTTGGCACGTCGCGCGCTGCCGATCATGCAGCGCCGGAAACGACGAAGTGGGGAGTGCAAGGTATTCTGCTGATCCTCGCCTATGGATTGTTTGGCTTCGGCTACATCATTCCGGCAACCTTTTTGCCGGTCATGGCGAGAAATGCCTTGGCCGATCCAGCATTGTCGGCTTGGTCGTGGCCCTTGTTTGGCGCCTTTGCCGCCATTTCGGCATTGTTTGCCGGACGGCTTGCCGAGCGATTCGGTAATCGTCGCTTGTGGGCTGCCTGCCACCTCATCCTGGCCGTTGGCGTCGCCTTGCCGGCCATGCTTCGCGGGCTCTTGCCCGTCCTGCTCGCCGCACTGTGCGTGGGCGGCACGTTCATGATCATCACGCTGGCTGCGTTGCAGGAGGCGAAGGCCCTTGCGCCGCGCAGACCCGCCGCGCTGATCGCCGCGATGACTTCCGCGTTCGCGCTGGGCCAGATCCTGGGGCCGCTGGTCGTGCCGTTTCTTTCACACGGGTCCGGCGACTTCACGCTGGTCTTGCTGATTTCTGCCGGGCTGATGGTGGTCAGCGCGGTAATTCTGATAAAGGCACCGAACAGAATCGCCGGGTAAAGAAGCAGAAACAAACGGAGTCGCGGCCCTTGACGTGCTGCCCGACCGGCACAAGTTGCGCGGCGGCAGTTTTCGCTTTCTGACAATCGGAGCAGAGCTTCGCCGATAGTATTCCTGAAGCAGCAATCCTAAGATGAGTCACCACAACTCGTTAATGGAGGTCAACATGAACTTTCTAATATGGATCGTTGTTGGCGGTATTCTCGGCTGGTTGGCAAGCATTGTGATGCGTACCAACGCACAGCAGGGCTTGATACTGAACATTGTGGTCGGCATTGTCGGCGCCTTGATCGGCGGATGGTTGCTGGCGCCGATGTTCGGCACCGGAACAATCAACCAGAATGACTTCAGTGCGGCTTCGCTTGGTGTGTCGCTGCTTGGCGCCATTATCTTGCTTGGCATCGTGAACCTGGTTCGCGGCCGAGGTCTGCGCTGATCGCCGTCGTGCTTCGTTACAGGAGAATCCCATGACGCACCGCATCGGCAACAAGGATGTCGCTCAGCAGAGAAGCAAGGAAGAAAAGCAACGATTGCGCGAGTTCAACCTTGCACTCGAAGCGACGAAGAAAGAGAAAGCAGCGGCCAGATATCGTAATGAATCAGGGCGTCCGCGCAGCAAGCATTGATGCAAAAAAAGGCCGCACATCGCGGCCTTTTTTATGCGTGTCGGCTTTCATGCTCAAAGGCTCAACCGCTGACCACGCGATTTCTTCCCGCCTGTTTTGCCTGATACAGCGCATGGTCGGCCTTCGCGAGTAACTGTTGCGCAATTGCGTCGATCTGATCCTTGCGATCGACAAAGCTCAGGGTCGCCACGCCAATCGAGACGGTCGCGTTCATCGTTTCGCCGGTCGTCAGCGTCATGGGAAGATCGGCCACGCTGGCGCGAATACGCTCCGCCACGGCTAGTGCGGCCTCATGCGGCGCATCGATCAAGAGCACCACGAACTCCTCGCCGCCGAAGCGTCCCAACGCATCGCTGAGGCGCAGCTCGGTCTTGATGCGTGTCGCTACCTCGCACAGCACTTCGTCGCCACCTTGATGGCCGTAATTGTCATTGACGCTTTTGAAGTGATCGAGGTCGATGTACATGGCAGACAGCGCATAGCCATGGCGGCGCGTGCGGCCAACTTCCTCCAGCAGGCGTCGCTCGACATAGCGCCGGTTGTTCACGCCCGTCAGCGGATCGGTCAGCCCGATGTGCTGCAAGCGCTCGTTGTTGATCACGTTTTCGAGGCAGATTGCGACGATGGAAGCGCGATGTTGCAGAAAGTCGCTCGCCATGTTGGGCATGAAACGTTTCGTATCCAGACTGCCGAGACTGAGCCAGCCGATCAGCACATTGCGGCGGATCAGCGGCAGCACGGCGACACTGGCCGGCTGCAGTACCGCATCGGGAAACAGACGCCGATGCTGCACGGGGTTATAGGCGCCGAGTACCGGCTTGCGTGCCGGGTGCGATAGGTCATCCGTACCGGTTTGCCGCTCCACGAACAGCAGATTCGGATAGTCGCTGACGTCGATGCGCAGGTCTGCCAGGATGCGGCGGATTTCGGCATCCGGATCGATCAGTGAAAGCGTGATGACGTCCAACTCCGACGCTTCGGTCAGCGTGTCGAACACGTGATCGATCAATTCCTGGAAGGTATTAGCGCCGATGAATTTCAGATCGAAAGCCTGATAGCGCTCCATGATCTGCTGGTTCCGGTGCGCTTGCTCCAGCAGCGAATTCAACTGGCTGCGTAACTGCAAATTTTCGGTAACCAGAGGATTCGTCATGGACGTGTGAGGGCTGCCTGGGCGGATACGCCAACAGGTCAGGAATGGTACTCGCTCGCTTACTCCAAGGCAACTTGGTGTCGACTTCGGCGCAAGGATGCAACAAATACGAGGTAAAAGCGCGACAAAGCGGGCTTGCTGCCGTCAGAAAGCCAATTCCACTTCCACTGCTTGTCCGACACGGAGAATCTGGCCTTCGCCTTCCAGCAGGATGGTATTGATGCCGAAGGTCACGCGGTCACCGACGCGCGCATTGACGCGATACGTCTGCAGAATGTCGAGCGGGTCCGGTCCGAATTCGCCGGTTGCCTGATCAATGGATGGCATCGGGCAGCGCGGGCAGGGTTTCACCGGCTTAAGCAGCGCCTCACCGATACGGTAGTGCGCAGCGTATTCCTCTTCGAATGCAGGAATGTCGTCGAGCACGATATTGGGTCGGAAGCGATTCATCGGCAAAGCCGCGCGCCCCTGTGCCACCAGCTTGTCGTTCAGGTCTTGCAGCGAGGCGGCGCCGATCACGAGCATCGGAAAACCGTCGGAAAAGAAGTTTGGCGCTTTCACGCCGTCGGTCCACTTCATGTTCGACAACCGTTCCGCGTTCGGATGAAAGCGTACCAGCCGGCATGGCGTGCCGACCGCGTTGGCGAACCATGTGGCAGTCGTTTCGTCGCAATCGTAGGCACGCACTTCGTCGCCCCACACGCGCACCCGGATCAAGCGTTCATCGTCCGGATGCGTCAGGTCGAGCGGAATCTCCAGCGGCAGCATGCCAGGCGCGCGTACTTCGAGCGTTTCGCCTTTCAGGCGCGGCACGATCAGCGCCATTTTCGGGAATTCCCGCTGGGTCAGCGCTTCGCCGTCCGTATCGACCAGCATCCATTCGCGGTCATAGATGTGCCTGCTCATCAGGCCGGCGGGCGTCAGTGTCGCTTCCTGCAGCGCAATGCCGGCGCAGGACTTGATCGGATAGAGAGTGAGGGAGCTGAGTACGGACATGGCGACGCAAGGAAGAAAGGACGTACGAAGAGCGAACTATACCGGATAGATAAAAACCTTCACTGCGGCAAAGTTTTGGAAGGGCCGGTCGATTTTTACAATCCTTTTACACAAGGTAACACTTCATTCCATCCCTTGATTTGCAAGCGGAGTGCGCACATCTTGAGGTTCGAGATGAAAAAGGAGGACCTATGTTCCGTCAAGCTTTTACTGCTTTTGCCCTGAGCGCCGGCATGCTGTTCGGCAGCTTTGCGTTTGCGGCCGACCCAAGCATTCAGCAAGTCTATGCGGCTGCGAGTGCGGGTCATCTCGACCAGGCGCAGCAGATGATGCGCGAAGTGCTGCGCGATCATCCGGACAGCGGCAAGGCGCATTTCGTCGAAGCGGAATTGCTCGCCAAGCAGGGTGACCTTTCCGGTGCTCGCAATGAACTGACGCGTGCCGAACACCTGGAGCCGGGCCTGCCATTTGCCAAGCCGGCGTCTGTGCAAGAGCTGAAATCGCTGCTTGGCAGCACCACACCGCGCAGCAGCAATGCATCTACGAGCAATGCATCTACGAATACCGTTTCGTACGCGAATGCGCCCAGCCATTCCGGCTTTCCATTCGGAGTGATCGCCTTGTTGCTAGTTGGCGCAGCGATCGTTGCCTACATGATGCGCCGGCGTTCGCATACGGTAGTGATGCAAAGCGCGCCCAACGGTAATGCCTTCGGTTATGGCGGCGGTTATCAGCCCGGACCGGCATCGACCTACTACGGAAATGGTCCTGGCCCGATGACGCCGAGTGGTGGTGGACTAGGCTCGGGTATCGTCGGAGGTCTCGCGACCGGGGCTGCGATGGGTGCGGGGCTAGTCGCCGGCGAGGCCTTGGTGCACCGCATACTGGATGGCGGCAACCACAGCACGCAACCGCTTTCCGCACCAATCCCGACCGGCAACTGGGATGACATGCAACCCGGTACGCAGAACTACGACATGGGCGGAAACGATTTCGGACTCAATGACGATACCTCGTGGGACGATGGTTCTTCCGGCGGTGGCAGCAGCGACGACTGGTGATCGCTGCAGAATGAGAAAAGCCCGGCATGCCGGGCTTTTCTCATGTGCGCCAGGAGCGCTTGAACAACTTTATACGTTGAACAGGAAGTTCAACACGTCGCCATCCTTCACCACGTACTCCTTGCCCTCGGCGCGCATCTTGCCGGCTTCTTTCGCGCCATTCTCGCCCTTGTACGCAATGTAGTCGTCGTAGGAAATCGTTTGCGCACGGATGAAGCCGCGTTCGAAGTCGGTGTGGATCACGCCGGCCGCCTGCGGCGCGGTGTCGCCGATGTGGATGGTCCAGGCGCGCACTTCCTTTACGCCCGCGGTGAAATAGCTTTGCAGGCCGAGCAGCTTGAAAGCCGCGCGAATCAGGCGGTTCAGGCCTGGTTCGTCCATGCCCATGTCGGTCAGGAAATCGATCTTGTCGGCATCGTCCAGGTCGGCGATTTCCGCTTCGATCGCGGCGCAGATCGCAACCACCGGCGCGTTCTGTTCCTTCGCGTATGCGGTCAGCTTGTCGAGTAGCGGATTGTTGGTGAAGCCGGAGTCGGACACGTTGCCGACGTACATCGCCGGTTTCGCCGTGATCAGGCACAGCGGCTTGATCAATTCCTGTTCTTCCTGGTCCAGGCCCATGGCGCGCACCGGTTTGGCTTCATTCAGCTGCGGCATGATGCGTTCGAGCAGCGCGACCAGCTTGGCGGAATCCTTGTCGCCGGAACGCGCTTTCTTGTTCTCACGATGGATCGCCTTTTCGACGGTGCCCATGTCGGCCAGCGCGAGTTCGGTCTGGATCACTTCGATGTCGGCGATCGGATCGACCTTGCCGGCAACGTGGATCACGTTGTCGTCTTCAAAACAGCGCACCACATTGACGATCGCGTCGGTCTCACGGATGTGCGCGAGGAACTGGTTGCCCAGGCCCTCGCCTTTCGATGCACCGGCGACCAGACCAGCGATGTCGACGAATTCCACCGTCGACGGCACGATGCGTTCCGGCTTCACGATCTCGGCCAATGCGTTCAGGCGGGGATCCGGCACTTCGACGATGCCGACGTTCGGCTCGATCGTGCAGAACGGATAATTTTCTGCAGCGATGCCCGCCTTCGTCAGTGCATTGAAGAGGGTGGATTTGCCGACGTTAGGCAGGCCGACGATGCCGCATTTGAGACTCATGATTGTGCTTTGCTGAAGAGGTGATGTAGCCCGCTATTTTACCGTAGCGCGCCCCGGTGCCGAGACGGAAGGGTACTCGGCGCCGCGTTATTTCGCGGCGGTATGCAACTGCATCGCCGCCTTGTTGAACTCGCCTTCGCACAGCAGTGGAATGATGGCGAGACTTTTCGCGATGGCATCGTCGATCAATGGTTGTTCTTCCTTGCGCGGACGATGCAGCACAAAGTCGACGACCGGCTGGTTCAGATTCAGCGTGCGCGGGTGGCCGATGCCGATACGCAGGCGCCAGTAATCCTGCGTGCCGAGTGCGGCGGTGATGTCCTTTAGGCCATTGTGGCCGCCGGACGAGCCGCCTTTCTTCAGTTTTGCGGTGCCGGGCGGCAGATCGAGTTCGTCGTGGGCGACCAGAATTTCATCCGGCGCGATCTTGAAGAAGCGCGCCAGCGCGCCGACTGACTGGCCGGAGCGGTTCATGAAGGTTTGCGGTTCCAGCAGCCAGACTTCGTTGCCGGCGATGTTCGCCTTGGCAGCGAGCGCGTTGTATTTCGTCTCGCGCACGAGCGAGCAGCGCGCGAGGCTGTTCGCCAGATTGTCGACTAGCCAGAAACCGGCGTTGTGGCGGGTTTGTTCGTATTCGAGACCCGGGTTGCCGAGGCCGACGATGAGCCGAATGGACATGATGGAACGGAAAAAAGAAGCAATTATCGCGGATCATGGCCCTGCTGGCGATCCATTCTTGTGCCGCGGGTGGTGCTCGCCAACGCGCGACCCGCGGCGGCTAAAGGAGCCCGAGCGTGGAAGCCTTGAGCGTGGCGGCCGCGCGCGTGGAGCAGCCGAGTTTGCGGAAGACGTTTTCGACGTGTGTGGCGACTGTGCTTGGACTGAGCCCTAGGGCGCGCGCGGTTTCCTTGTTGCTGGCGCCAAGACTGATGTGCCGCAATACTTCGGCTTCGCGTGGTGACAGTGCCGATTCAACCGCTTTCCGACGGCTTGGCTCCGTGTGCGTCGCGCCGGCGACGATTTGCTCGACGATCGCCGGATTCACGCGTCCCTGCTGCGCTTCATGCCGCAGCTGGGCGGCTGCTTCTTTCGCGCCGTACGCGTCGCGCCAGGGCCTGCGCGATTGGAGCGCCTCCCACATGATGGCAATGCCCAGCACGTGGGCTTCGCGCGGTATCGCGGCTGCCGCGACGGAACGAAAATACCCGGAACCATCGAGCCGTTCGTAAGCGTAGGAGGCGATTTCCGCCGCCTCGGACAGCCCCGCGATCTGCTTGCCGGCGCGCGCCGTCCAGTAGGGCACGAGGCGAAGCTGTTCCCAGGCGGATGCCGGCAAAGGTGCGGCGCTTGCCCATAGCGCATTCGGGACCGCAGCACGCCCGACACCGTGGATCAGCCCGGCTTGATAGACGCGACGCTGATGCGCATCGTCCATCCCGAGCTGGGCGCAGCAGCGGGCGGCCGATTGCGCTACCCGGCGCGAGAAGCCGGTCATCCACGGCAGCTTGAGATCGACCACGTCGGCGATCAATTCCGCTGCGGTGACATTTGCCATCCGTTCGGTCAGCAGCGTCGCTTCCATCTCGGCATCGCCTTCGCGGTCAAGGACGTCCAGCCAATCGCGGCACTGCGCGGTGGCAAGGCTGACCAGCGCCGACGGGTATTGCGCATCGGCCTTCATGCGGATCAGTTCCGATGCGCGCTCCAGGCCATAGGTGCGGCTCAGGATTTCGATGTCGCCGGCAATGGCGATGACGAACACGGCGGGCGGCACCTCATTGCCGGCCAGTCCGTCTGGCACGCCCTGGCCGTTGTAGGCTTCGAAGATGTGCCGCAAGGTTTTTTCGGTTGCACCCAGGCCGAGCGCGCGGGCCACTTCGCCAGCGACTTCGCAATGGATCCTGGCCAAAGGAGAAACGGCTTCGAGACCGCCGGCTTCTTCAACGGCTTGCATCCATTCCGACCGCATGGCCAACATCGACTGGCGGCCGATCACGTCGTCCCCGAACAGATCGGCAAATCCCGGTGCATTGGCCGTACAACCGGACCACCTGAGCAGAGCGGCCTCGCGCGCCATGGCGACGTCTTCGGACGGCAGGCCCGCCGCGACGGCCAGCCGGTTGGCGAGCCACGCGGTGCGCAGCGAGTGGTCGGTCGGTTGCCCCATGCTGAGGTCGCCGACGAAGGCGAGCGCCTTGACGGCGTCGAATACGCGAAGTGTTGAGGCGCCTTCTTCCATTGCGCTTTGCTGGCCTGGCAGATCGAAGGCCCGATTATACGGGCGGCGGCCATTCTTGCTGGACGCGTTCTTGCCATGCCATCAGCAAGAATCTTCAGTCTCGTGTATTTTCCGGAAGAACATCGGCAGGCGCTGTTGACACGCACTTTTTTGTGGCGGCGGCGCGGATCGGTTATTTAACCGATACCGGATCGAGCTCTGGGGGAGCATTCTGTGCAAAACAGGCAGACGTCTGTTTTCTCATCCACTTGAAGGAGTTCACATGAAACGAGCAAATATCGCCATTCTGACCGCCGTGCTTGCCGGTACCACGGCCATTGCAGCCTTCGCAGCGCCCACCGAGACGCGTGTCCGCGGCACCATCGCGTCGATCGACGCCGGAAAGATCACCGTGCATACGACTACGGGCGCCGATCTTCCGGTTGCCTTGACCAAGAGCACGGCATATCTGCAGGTCGTCAAATCCGATCTCGACAAGATCGAACCCGGAAGCTATATCGGTACCGCGACGAAGACGGTCGGCGCGAACCAGGTCGCACTGGAAGTCGTCGTCTTTCCGCCGGCGATGAAGGGCGTCGGTGAAGGACACTATCCTTGGGACGACATTCCGGACACCGCGACCGGCAAAGGCCATACCGCAAGCGCGATGACCAACGGCAGCGTCTCTTCCGTCAGCGCTCCGCGCAAGGTAAATAGCTCCATGACGAATGGCAGCGTCAGTGCGGCGGCAAATCAGAACGGCGCCAAGAAGCTGACCGTCACCTATAACGGCGGACAGCAGACCGTGCTGGTGCCGGCCGGCGTGCCCATCGTAACGGTCGGTCCGGGCACGGAAGCGGATCTTTTCAAGGGCGCGACAGTATTCATTCGCGCGGTGCGTGATGGTGACCAGACGTCGGCAGGCGCGATCGTGGTCGAGAAGGATGGTGTCAAGCCGCCGATGTAAGCTGGTCAGCGGGTTCCCATTGGCGTAAGGCCGGAGACGTTCCGCTTCGCAGTCATCGAACGCTGTATGCAGCACCTGCATACAAGCGTAAAAAAAAGCCCGTCGCAAGGACGGGCTTTTTCCATTGAGTGAATCCGAATTACTTCTTGTCGGCTTCGCCTTCCGGTGCAGCAGCAGCTTCGCCAGCGGCTTCCACTTTGCCGGCCGGGATCGATGCGGTGGCAATGGTCGGATTGTCGTCGCCGCCGTGCTGAACGGCCGACACGCCTTTCGGCAGTTTGATGTCTTTCAGGTGCAGCGAGTGGCCGATGTCCATGTTCGACAGGTCGACTTCGACGAATTCCGGCAGATCACCTGGCAGGCAGCTGATGTCCAGTTCGGTCGCCACGTGGCTGATGATGCCGCCATTCAGTTTGACAGCAGGCGAGACTTCAGCGTTGACGAAGTGCAAAGGCACTTTCACGTGGATCTTGTGGGTGGCATCGAC
>DATAHI010000039.1:0-7545 GCA_036263255.1 Oxalicibacterium sp.
AGCCGCCTAACCGCACCGCCCGCACGGAAGAAGATGCATTGCAACTGGCGCAGGAAATAGGTTATCCGCTGGTCGTGCGTCCGTCCTATGTGCTGGGCGGCCGCGCGATGGAAATCGTGCACGAGCAGCGCGACCTCGAGCGCTACATGCGCGAAGCCGTCAAGGTGTCGAACGATTCGCCCGTGCTGCTGGACCGCTTCCTGAACGACGCGATCGAAGTCGACGTCGATTGCCTGTCCGATGGCAAGCGCACCTTCATCGGCGGCGTGATGGAACACATCGAGCAGGCAGGCGTGCACTCGGGCGATTCCGCATGTTCGTTGCCGCCGTATTCGTTGTCGAAGGAAACCATCGAAGAACTGAAGCGCCAGACTTCGCTGATGGCGAAAGGTTTGAACGTGGTGGGCCTGATGAACGTGCAGTTCGCGATCCAGCAGCAGGAAGTGGACGGCAAGCTACAGGATATCGTCTATGTGCTGGAAGTGAACCCGCGCGCATCGCGCACCGTGCCGTATGTATCGAAAGCAACCGGCCTGCAGCTGGCGAAGATTGCCGCGCGTTGCATGGTCGGTCAGTCGCTCGACAGTCAGGGCGTCAAGGACGAAGTCGTGCCTGAATACTTCAGCGTGAAGGAAGCCGTATTCCCGTTCGTGAAATTTCCTGGCGTCGACACCATCCTCGGCCCCGAAATGAAATCGACCGGCGAAGTAATGGGTGTGGGCAAGACTTTCGGCGAAGCCTTTGTCAAGTCGCAGCTCGGTGCCGGCATCAAGCTGCCGCGCGAAGGAAAAGTGTTCCTGAGCGTGAAGGCGAGCGATAAGCCGCGCGCAGTGCAGATCGCGAAGGATCTGGTCGAGATCGGCTTCTCCGTGGTTGCAACCAAGGGCACTGCTGCGGCCATCAGTGCGGCGGGCATCGAAGTTCAATCGGTCAACAAAGTGGCCGAAGGTCGCCCGCATATCGTCGACATGATCAAGAACAACGAGATTGCTCTCGTGATCAACACGGTCGAGGAAAAGCGTAGTGCGATTGCGGACTCTCGCACGATTCGTACCTCGGCATTGGCTGCGCGTGTGACGACATACACGACGATTGCCGGCGCGGAAGCGGCAGTGGAAGGCATGGCCCATCTGGACGAGCTGCACGTCTACGATTTACAAGGTCTGCATAAAACTTTACACTAAGCCGTACAGTCCAACATAACCACAGAGGTCACAGAAGGCATCGGACATCCGGTGCCATCTGCGGCCTCTGTGGTTTTCCACTTGTATCGTTAGAAAACATGACTACACCTATTACCGCACACGGTGCGAATCTTCTGAAAGAAGAATTGCACCGACTGAAAACCAAGGACCGTCCCGCTGTGATCAACGCGATCGCCGAAGCGCGTGCGCAAGGCGATTTGTCCGAGAATGCGGAATACGATGCCGCCAAGGAGCGGCAGAGCTTCATCGAGGGCCGCATTGCCGACCTTGAGGGAAAGCTCGGATCGTCGCAGATCATCGATCCAAAGACACTGGATGCGGACGGACGTATCGTGTTCGCTTCGACCGTCGATCTGGAAGATCTGGAAACGGGCGAGAAGGTGACTTACCAGATCGTCGGCATCGACGAAGCTGACCTGAAGGAAAACAAGGTATCGATCACCTCACCGATCGCACGCGCGATGATCGGCAAATACGCCGGCGATATCGTTGCGGTAGAAGCCCCGGCCGGGCTGCGCGAGTACGAAGTGCTGCAGGTTCGCTACATCTGAATATGCTGACGCGCGCGCGACTGCTGATCGCCACCCTGTGGGTCGGCGCGTTGTGGACGGTTGGCTTCATTGTTGCGCCAACGCTGTTCACGACGCTGGCTGATCGCGCGCTGGCCGGTACGATTGCAGGCGGCTTGTTTCGTGTAATCGCCTGGCTTTCACTGGTATGTGCTGCAGTATTGATTGCACTGCTGCTGCGCGAGGAAAAGCGCACTACGCGGCCGCTCTTCTATCTGATTGCCGGGATGGTGCTTTGTACCTTGGCAGGTTATTTCGGACTGCAACCCACCATGGCTTCACTGCGCGAAGTACTGCATGCAGGAGCCGCAGTCGATCCCGAGCAGCTGGCGCAGGCGCGCAAGCATTTCGGGATCCTGCATGGTGTGTCCACCGGATTTTATGTGATTCAAAGTCTGCTTGGCGCGGGACTGATCCTCAAGATCCGCTGAGCAGATCGATCAGCGTCCCAGACGGGACTTCTTGATGCTGGTCTGACGCGGTTTCGCACGCTTGATCGAACCGCCTTGCGTGACACGCTCGTTTCCCTTCACCAGAACTTTTGTCACAGACGGCTTTTTTGTACCGCTGGCGCTTGGCTTGACGATGGTCACTTCGCGCAAGCCTTTACCACGCGTTGCGCTGCGCTCCTTGACGGCTTCCTTTTTCGGCCGGTAGATCACCAGTAATTTTCCGATGTGCTGTACCGGAGCAGCGTCCAGCTTGGCGCAGACTGTTTCATAGAGTTCGATGCGCGCTTCGCGATCGTCGCCGAATACGCGTACCTTGATCAGGCCGTGCGCATCGAGGCTGCTGTCGATCTCCTTGAGTACGCTTGGCGTCAAGCCGGCTTCTCCGATGATGACGACAGGATTGAGAGCGTGTGCTTCGGCGCGCAGCGCGCTGCGCTCGGCCGGGGTGAGTTTCAACATGATGATCCGAACAGGAAGTCTTGACGGCGAATGTGCGGAAACCGCGCCTCGCCTGTTTAAACCAAGTATTCTACGCGAATGGCAAAGAAGAAATTAAACAAAAACTGGCTCCACGATCATATCAACGACCCGTACGTGAAGCTGGCCCAGAAGGAAGGCTATCGTGCGCGTGCTGTCTACAAGCTGAAAGAAATCGACGAAGAGGAGAAGCTGATCAAACCGGGTCAGGTGATCGTCGATCTCGGCGCCACGCCGGGAAGTTGGTCCCAGTACGTGCGCAGCAAGCTGGCTGGGGCTGCGGGCGGCGGCATCAACGGCACCATTATTGGGCTCGACATGCTGCCAATGGAACCGATCGCGGACGTGCACTTCATTCAGGGCGACTTCCGCGAACAGGACGTGCTGGTTCAATTGGAGGAAGTGCTGCAGGGACGCAAGGCGGATTTGGTACTGTCCGACATGGCGCCCAATCTGTCCGGCATCGCAGTGGCAGACGCGGCGCGAGTGCAGGACATTATCGAACTGGCCATAGACTTTGCGCAGCACCACATGAAACCGTCGGGTGCGCTCTTGGTAAAGTGTTTCAATGGTTCCGGTTACCAACAGATCGTCGAAATGTTTCGCCAGGAATTCAAAACGGTGATGCAGAAAAAGCCAAAAGCGAGTCGGGATAAGTCCTCAGAAGTCTTCCTTTTGGGAAAAGGCTTAAAAAATCCACTATAAAAGCGAAATAAACCCTTGTTTATCGTGGTTTTAGCCCGATATCCGCTACTGCAAGTCCGCGCGATTCCAAGTAGAATCAAAACACTTTCGGTCAAAAGGCACGGTCGTCCGGCCAAGGAGTTTTAGTTGAACAACATGTTTTCCAAGGTCGCCATTTGGGTGGTCATCGGGATGGTCCTTTTCACCGTCTTCAAGCAGTTCGACGGACGTACCGCTGCGGCCTCTGCCACACCGGTTGCCTATTCCGACTTCATTGACGATATCCGTTCCAAGCAGATTCGCGAGGCCACGATCGAAGATCGTTCGATCGTCGCGACAACGGTCGACGGCAAGAAGATCAAGACAGCGATCACATATTTGGATCGCGGCCTGATCGGCGACTTGATCAACAACGACGTCAAGTTCGACGTCAAGCAACCGGAAGAACAATCCTTCCTCTCGCAAGTGTTCATCTCGTGGTTCCCGATGCTGCTGCTGATCGGCGTGTGGGTATTTTTCATGCGTCAGATGCAGGGTGGCGGGAAGGGCGGCGCGTTTTCGTTCGGTAAGTCGAAGGCCCGCATGCTGGATGAGACGCAAAATGCCGTGACCTTCGCCGACGTCGCTGGTTGCGACGAAGCGAAGGAAGAGGTCGGCGAACTCGTCGAATTCCTGCGCGATCCAACCCGTTTCCAGAAACTGGGCGGCCGCATTCCCCGCGGCGTGCTGATGGTCGGTCCTCCTGGTACCGGTAAGACGTTGCTGGCACGTGCGATCGCCGGTGAAGCGAAAGTACCGTTCTTCACGATTTCCGGTTCGGACTTCGTCGAGATGTTCGTCGGCGTCGGTGCCTCCCGCGTGCGCGACATGTTCGAGAACGCGAAAAAACATTCGCCTTGCATCATCTTCATCGACGAGATCGATGCGGTCGGTCGTCACCGTGGCGCCGGCATGGGCGGCGGTAACGATGAACGCGAACAAACCTTGAACCAGATGCTGGTCGAGATGGACGGTTTCGAGCCGAATTCCGGTGTGATTGTGATCGCCGCGACTAACCGTGCCGACGTGCTGGACAAGGCGCTGCTGCGTCCGGGCCGTTTCGACCGTCAGGTGATTGTCGGCTTGCCGGATATCCGTGGCCGCGAGCAGATCCTGAACGTCCACATGCGCAAGGTGCCGATCAGCTCCGACGTGCAGGCCGATATTCTGGCACGCGGTACGCCTGGCTTCTCGGGCGCCGACCTGGCCAACTTGGTCAACGAAGCTGCTCTGTTTGCCGCACGCCGTAACAAGCGCGTGGTCGAGATGCAGGACTTCGAAGATGCGAAAGACAAGATCGTGATGGGCCCGGAACGCAAGTCCGCGGTCATGCGCGAGGAAGAGCGTCGCAATACGGCTTACCACGAGTCCGGCCATGCGGTGGTCGCCAAGTTGCTGCCGAAGGCCGATCCAGTGCACAAGGTCACGATCATGCCGCGCGGCTTCGCGCTTGGCTTGACCTGGCAGTTGCCGGAGCACGACCGCGTCAATATGTACAAGGACAAGATGCTGGAAGAGATTTCCATCCTGTTCGGCGGCCGTATCGCGGAAGAGATCTTCATGCATCAGATGTCGACCGGCGCTTCGAACGATTTCGAGCGTGCGACCAAGTTGGCGCGCGCGATGGTTACGCGTTATGGCATGTCCGAAACGCTGGGCACCATGGTGTATGAGGATTCGGAGCAGGACGCCTATTTCGGCCGCATGAGTGCGAAGACCGTGTCCGAAGCGACCCAGCAAAAGGTCGATCAGGAAATCCGCACGATCCTCGATACGCAATATGCGCTGTCGCGCAAGCTGCTGGAAGAAAACCGCGACAAGGTGGAAGTGATGGCCAAGGCGTTGCTCGATTGGGAAACCATCGATTCCGACCAGATCAACGACATCATGGAAGGCCGCGAACCGCGTCCGCCGAAGACCGGCATCCCGACCAGGCGTTCGCTGCCCGACAGCCCGGGCGACGTCACGCCAAACGCGACAGCGCCGGCCTAATGATCTGACCGTTGCTGCCTATACAAGGGTGAGGAGCAATCCTCACCCTTTTTGTTTATTTCGTTTCCTGAATGACGATGCAAGCGCACCTGCAATGCGGCCGTTACCGTTTTGACTTGTCACCGCGGTCAAGACCTCTGGTCATGGGCATACTGAACGCCACACCGGATTCTTTTTCTGACGGCGGCAAATACCAGTCGCTGGACTTCGCGTTGTCGCACGCCGAGGCAATGATCGAAGCGGGTGTCGATATCATCGACATCGGCGGCGAATCGACGCGTCCCGGTGCACCGCCTTTGCCGTTACAGCAGGAACTGGACCGTGTGATGCCGTTGATCTTTGCATTGCGCGACTGCGGCAAAGCGATCTCGATCGATACGTACAAACCGGAAGTGATGCGCGAAGCGCTGGCTGCCGGCGCTGACATGATCAACGATATCCGCGCCTTCCAGACCGACGGTGCCATTGACGCGGTCCGCGATGCAGATTGCGCCTTGTGCGCCATGCATATGCAGAACGATCCGCAAACCATGCAGCATGAGCCGGTCTATGAAGACGTAGTGCGCGAAGTGAGCGACTTTTTGCGTGACCGTGCGGCGGCCTTGGCCAATGCAGGCATAGAGCCGGCGCGCTTGTGCGTCGATCCCGGCTTCGGCTTCGGCAAGACGCTTGCGCATAACATTGCGCTGTTCAAGAATATAGGTCTCATGCAGAACGCGCTCGATTTGCCTTTGCTGGTCGGCGTATCGAGGAAGTCGATGATTGGCACATTGATCGGCAAGCCGGTTGAGCAGCGCATGGCGGGCAGCGTGGCCGCGGCGTTGGCGGCGGCGAACTACGGTGCGAAGATTGTGCGTGTACATGATGTGACGGAAACCGTCGATGCCTTGACCATCTGGCAGGCAATGGCTGAATAAAGGACAAGAACAATGACAAGAAAATATTTCGGCACGGACGGCGTGCGCGGCACGGTCGGCATTGTACCGATTACCCCCGATTTTGTGATGCGCCTCGGATATGCCGCCGGCACCGTGCTCGCAAATGCCGAGACGTCACATGCGAAGCCGGTTGTACTGATCGGCAAGGACACGCGCATTTCCGGCTACATGCTGGAAGCTGCGTTGGAAGCGGGATTTTCAGCAGCCGGTGTCGACGTGATGCTGGCTGGCCCGATGCCGACGCCGGCAATCGCCTATTTGACGCGTGCTTTGCGTCTGTCGGTGGGCGTTGTGATCTCGGCTTCGCATAATCCGTATGCGGACAATGGCATCAAATTCTTTTCCGCGTCCGGCAACAAATTGCCCGACGTGGTCGAATTGCAGATCGAAGCGGCACTGGAAGCGCCGATGGGTTGTGTGCCCTCGGAAAAGCTCGGTCGCGCAAAGCGGCTCGACGATGCGCGCGGCCGCTATATCGAATTCTGCAAAAGCACCTTTCCGAATGAACTCGATTTGCGCGGCATGCGATTGGTAGTCGATTGCGCGCATGGCGCGGCCTATCACATCGCACCGGACGTGTTCCATGAGCTGGGCGCGGAAGTCATCCCTATCGGCAATCATCCGAATGGCCTGAACATCAATGACGCGGTCGGTGCCACCTCGCCGGCGGCGCTGGTGGAAGCCGTCCGCAGTCATCGTGGCGATCTTGGCATTGCGCTGGATGGCGATGCGGATCGTCTGCTTGTGGTCGACGCAAGCGGTCGCATCTACAACGGCGACGAATTGTTGTACGTGATGGTGAAGGATCGTGTCGAATCGCGGTCGGTAGAGGGCGTGGTCGGCACGCTGATGACAAACATGGCGCTCGAGGTCGCCTTCCGCAAAATGGGGATCGCGTTCGAACGCGCGAATGTCGGCGATCGCTACGTGCTGGAACTGTTGCAGGAGCGCGGCTGGGTACTTGGCGGAGAAGGCTCCGGCCATCTGCTATGCCTGGACAAGCATACGACCGGTGACGGCATCATCTCGGCCCTGCAGATTCTGTCGGCGCTGAAGCGCAGTGGCAAAAGCTTGGCACAGCTCACTGCCGATATCGCGTTGTTTCCTCAAACGTTGGTCAACGTACGCGTGGCCCCGGGCTTCGAATGGAAAACGCATGAAGGTTTGCTGACGGAAAAGGCCGCAGTCG
>DATAHI010000040.1:0-2776 GCA_036263255.1 Oxalicibacterium sp.
CCTCCGGATGCTCGGGTTACATGCTTCCCCCGCTAACCGAAAGGACCATCATGAAAAAGACCATCTCGATTCTGTTACTGCTCGCCTTTAGCGCCGGATTGACCGCTTGCAATACTTTCCGCGGCGCCGGTCAGGACATTGAACGCGGCGGCGAAAAAGTACAGGATGCTGCAACCAAGGCACAGAATAAAAATTAAGTCGGATACCGGAAATAAAAAGAGCGTGCCTGTGCACGCTCTTTTTATTTCCGGATTAGTACGCGAAACGGCACAGCCGTTTCGCAGGACATTCAGCTATTTCTTGATCGTCAGATTGTTGGTCACGGATTTCACACCCTGCACATCGGCAGCCAGTTTGCCGGCACGATCGATCTGCGTCTGATTGTCGACTGCGCCGCTCAACGTCACGACGCCATTCGAAGTATCGACATTGATCTGCAATCCCTTGATGTCGGAATCGGCCAGCAAGGCAGTCTTGACCTTGGTAGTGGTGACGGTATCGTCAACTGCCTCTCCTGCAGACTTGTTATCCGCGGTCGCGGCTTCGGCCGGAGTCGAAGGCGAAGCAGGCGTCGTCGCTGTCGTGCCGCCAGTGGTGCCGGCAGTCCCTGCCGTCGAGCTCGATGATTCGGCGGGCGGAGTCGTGCCGGGACCGGTATTGGCTACGTCGCCGGCTTCATGCTTCTGGCAGCCGCTTGCAAAGAGAACGGTCAGTACGGCAGCCGCGATGGTCGCTTTCGAATGTTTCGGCATTGCTCTCATATTGATTTCCTTTCAGGGAATGATCCTGTGCTTCCTTACCGCAAACGGTAAAGACGGAAACAACAGAAGTCGTCACAATAGGCTCCCGTCTGCTGCGCCGTGCGCAACAGCAAACTGGTTACCTCCTTGACCGCCGCAAATTAAGAAAGGTTCTACCCGAGAAGAACGGAAATCTTGCGAAATGTAACGGCTGCGTTGCAGCTGTTCAATATTTTAGGCGGCTACGGGCCGCATGCGCGCTAGTGCCTGCAGCACGATCTCAGGGTCGCCTGCGGCCAGCAATTTGGCATCCGAGAGCGTTTGCCGGAATGCTTTTGCGTTCGGCAGTCCTGCCATCAGTCCGAGCATGTGACGCGTCATGCTGTTTAATCTGAGGCCACCACCTCGTTCGCTCTTGCCATGCTTTTGCAATTGCGCATGCATGTAGGGAATCATCGCTTGCAATACTTCGGCACGCGATTTAACGGGACTGTCGTCACCGTAGTAACGCACGTCGAAATCGGTCATCAGGTAAGGATTATGGTAGGCCTCGCGGCCCAGCATCACACCGTCCACATGCTGCAGATGCACATCGATTTCTTCCAGCGTCTTGACGCCGCCATTGATGATGATCTCCAGTGCAGGAAAATCCTTTTTCAATCGATAGGCGACTTCATAACGCAGCGGCGGAATCTCACGATTCTCCTTGGGACTGAGGCCTTTCAGGATAGCGTTCCGCGCATGGACGATAAAGGTACGGCACCCGGCGTCTGCTACCGTGCCGACGAAGTCACGCACAAAATCGTATGACGTCACCGCATCGATGCCGATGCGATGCTTGACCGTCACATCGATCTGCACCGCGTCGCGCATCGCCTTCACACAATCAGCCACCAACGACGCCTCGTTCATCAGGCAGGCGCCGAATGCGCCCTTCTGCACACGCTCGGAAGGGCAGCCACAATTGAGATTGATTTCATCGTATCCCCATTGCTGGCCCAGCTTTGCGCTTTGCGCCAGATCTGCCGGTTCGCTGCCGCCCAGCTGCAGGGCGACCGGATGCTCCTCGTCATTGAAATCGAGATGGCGCGGCACATCGCCATGCAGCAGCGCACCGGTTGTCACCATTTCGGTGTACAGCCAGGTATGCCTTGTCATCTGACGATGAAACATGCGGCAATGGCGATCCGTCCAATCCATCATGGGCGCGACGGAGAGGCGGCGTGGCGGGTGCGGATGCTGGGACATACGTCGAATCGTTGGTTAGTACGGCTAAGGTATCAGGCAAGTATAGGCAGCTGCGAGTCCGCACGGTGCACGAAAGCAAAACCCGTTGTTCCGGCGTGGACCGAAAGCAACGGGCTCGTTTCGCCGCCCCGAAGAGCGGCACGCGCACGCAATTAAGCGGCGTCGCGGCTGGCCTTCTTGCGCTCGTGTTCCTTCAGGAAGCGCTTGCGCAAACGAATGCTCTTCGGCGTCACTTCGACCAGTTCGTCATCGTCGATAAATTCGACCGCATATTCAAGCGAGAGCTCGATGGGCGGCACCAGGCGCACGGCTTCGTCGGTGCCCGATGCGCGGACGTTGGTCAATTGTTTGCCCTTGACAGGGTTCACGACCAGATCGTTTTCGCGAGAATGGATGCCGATGATCATGCCTTCGTAGACCGGATCATTGTGGTTGACGAACATGCGGCCGCGATCCTGCAGTTTCCAGATCGCGTATGCCACCGCTGCGCCGTCCTCCTGCGAAATCAACACGCCGTTGCGACGGCCGCCGAGGTCGCCTTTGGTGTTGTCGACCGGTGCGTATTCGTCAAACACGTGGCTCATCAAGCCGGTGCCGCGCGTCAGCGTCATGAATTCACCTTGGAAGCCGATCAGGCCGCGTGCCGGAATGCGGTACTCCAAACGCACACGACCCTTGCCGTCCGGTTCCATGTTTTGCAGGTCGCCACGACGACGGCCCAGTTCTTCCATCACGCCACCTTGGTTAACTTCTTCCACGTCGACGGTCAGATTTTCGTACGGCTCATG
>DATAHI010000041.1:0-15424 GCA_036263255.1 Oxalicibacterium sp.
AAAGCGCAGCCCTCCATGTGTCAGGCTCTTGCCGGCATCGAATTGGCCGCGGCGGATCAGCGCACGCACGCGTGCCTCGAATTCGGGCAGATCGAAGGGCTTGGTCATGTAATCGTCCGCGCCGAGATCCAGGCCGGTCACACGATCTTCCAGCGTGTCTCGCGCTGTCAGCATCAGCACCGGAATGCGGGACTTGCGCTCACGCAAGCGACGCAGCACGGTGAGCCCGTCCAGCTTCGGTAATGCAATGTCGAGCAGCACCAGCGCATAGGTGTCGGTATTCAGCGCACGCAGTGCGTCTTCCCCGTTATCGACGCAATCCACGGTATAGGACGCTTGGCTTAATGCGCGTGTCAGCGCCGCCGACAGCACGGCATCGTCTTCAACAATCAGTATGCGCATGCAACGTTATCCCTCGATATGAGTGTTCTTATATGTCTCCCCCGCCATGGCGGCAGGAAACACAGCATAAGGACTGACGCGGCAACTGTCTACTACGCCGGATGTTCGCTAGCGTACAAACAGTTACAAATGTCATCAAGGCTTACATAAAGTCCGTCAACTGCTTGTCCAGGGAGGCGTTAAAGCGAGTACGGATCGACAAAGTCCGCACCCTGATTGACCAACCAATGGAGAGACACAATGAACAAACTCATCGCAACCCTGATCGCCGGCCTGTTCGCTTCCGCTGCTTTTGCCCAGGCACCTGCTACCGACACCACCACGTCGGCACCGCAAACCAAGGCAGAAGCAAAGGCAGAACACAAGGCAGTGAAGGCCGATGCCAAGGCTGACAAGAAGGAAGCGAAAGCGGACGCCAAAGCCGACAAGAAAGAAGCCAAGGCCGACGCAAAAGCTGACAAGGCTGAAGCAAAAGCTCATACCAAGAAAGTGAAGGCACACGCTGATGCAATGGAAAAGAAAGCTGATGCGCAAGCCGACGTGAACGCTGCTGCTCACAAGTAATTCACAGCAAGCAATAAAAGGACAGGCCGAGCCTGTCCTTTTTTTTGGCCGGCCGAATACCTTGTCTGGCTCTCTCGTATCCTGTCAGCCGATGCCGCTGCCCATGGCAGTGCGCATTTCGCAGTACACTCAACAGTAAACCCGCTCGCAACAGACCGGCCAGGATTCCACCGACATGATCATCTCGTCCGCTACCGATTTTCGCGAAGCCGCACGACGTAAGCTGCCTCCCTTTCTGTTTCACTATATCGACGGCGGTGCCGGCGCCGAGCAAACGCTGCGCGCCAATGTGGATGATCTGCAAGCCGTTAAATTGCGACAGCGCGTACTACGCGGCTCGGAAGAGCTTGATCTAAGCGCAGACTGGTTCGGCAAGCGCTACGGCTTGCCGATTGCACTGGCACCGATCGGCTTGGCCGGCATGTGTGCGCGGCGCGGCGAAGTGCAGGCAGCGCGCGCCGCATGCCATCGCCATATTCCCTTTATTCAGTCGACGGTATCGCTATGCCCGCTGCGCGAAGTAGCGGCTCAGGCCAGCGAGCCAATCTGGTTTCAGTTGTATGTGCTGAAGGACCGCGGGTTCATGCGCGATGTGATGCAGCGCGCACGCGAACTTGGCGCAAAGACCTTGGTGTTCACCGTCGACATGCCGGTGCCCGGTGCCCGCTATCGCGACGCGCATAGCGGCATGAGCGGGCCGAACGCCCCGCTGCGCCGCGTGCTGCAAGCCATGCTGCATCCGCGCTGGGCCTGGGACGTGGGCGTGCTGGGACGTCCGCATGACTTGGGAAACGTCTCGACCTACCGCGGCCACGCTACGGGCCTGGAAGACTACATTGGCTGGCTGGCCTCCAACTTCGATCCGGGAATCAATTGGCACGACCTGCAATGGATTCGTGACGAATGGGAAGGCAAGCTGATTCTCAAAGGCATTCTCGATCCGGAAGACGCGCATGACGCGCTAGCGTTCGGCGCAGACGGTATCGTGGTTTCGAATCACGGTGGCCGCCAGCTGGACGGTGCACTGTCGACGGCGCAGGCGCTGCCCGCCATCGCTACAGCGGTCAGGGACAGGATGACGATCTTTGCAGACGGCGGTGTGCGCACCGGTACCGATGTGTTCCGGATGTTGGCGCTCGGCGCGCACGGCGTGCTGATCGGCCGTGCGTACGTTTATGCGCTAGCGACACAGGGGCAGGCTGGCGTCGAGCGGCTGCTGGCAATCATGGAAAAAGACCTTCGCACGAACATGGTCCTGACAGGTGTGAAAGCAGTAAGCGAAATCGGACCGCATTTGCTGGCAAAGTAACGCGTGCCGCGAATGCATACGTCCGTACGGCGACCTGCTTACGCGTAAGTCTTTGCCTGCCTGAAGGCGTGCACCATGTTTTCGAACGCCGCTGCCTTGGCGTCATCGCCCGGTACCCGCAGTACATATGACGGATGATAAGTTGTAATGATGTGACGATCGCCTACCGTAATCGGTTCGCCGAGCATCTTCGTCAGACTTACTTTCGAGCTCTTCATCAGCGACTTCAACGCCGTACTGCCAAGCGCGACCACGACTTCCGGTTTGACCTGCGCTATCTCTTCGTCCAGCCACAACATGCATGCATCGATCTCTCTTTGCCCCGGCGTCTTGTGCATGCGCCGCTTGCCGCGGGGTTCCCATTTGAAGTGCTTGACTGCATTGGTCACATACACATCGTTGCGATCAAGACCAGCTGCCTGCAATGCGCGATCGAGCAAATGTCCGGCCGGTCCAACGAATGGTTTGCCCGCAAGATCTTCCTGATCGCCCGGCTGCTCGCCTACCAGCATCACTTTCGCCTTGCGTGGCCCCTCGCCGGCGACAGCTTGCGTCGCATTGCGCCATAGATCGCAGCGGCGGCACTGATTGAGCGTACCCTGATCGGGCCGCTCAGGTTGCGCCGCTTCGGCACTGACATGCACGCTAGTGCCATGCCGCGCGCCGACTGCCGAAACCTGCCCGACACACCTGCCTCCCAACACCGCATCGCTGACCAGTCCAGGAATCAACTTGCTCTCCGGAAGATTCTTCCAATAACGCACCGGCATGTGCATCTCCATCGCACGCGCGTTGGTTCGTGCCGGATTGAAGATGCTACGGTAGTAAGTCAGCCACAGCCGTTCACCCTCGTCGTCGACCTGCAAGGGACCGCTTGCCGATGGCGGACCCTGCATTAAGGTGCGGCCATCCCACGCCATCGTGGCGTCAGGTGTGGCAATCAGCCAGCTGACATTTCCCATGCGCCGGGCGAAATGCTCCGCGACCTCTTCCAATACGTCGTGTGATGGCTCGAACCAGGCGACGAAGCGCGGCGCGCCTAGCTCGGGCGCCCGTTCGCGGAAACGCAAATATGCGTGCATGTAATGGACCTCGCGTTCGACAGCTTTCACCATAGCATGCAAACGATTGCCGTCTTCATCAGCGACAGACAGCACCGCCCGGTCACCGTTCTGCCAGCGCCACAAAATCTTGTACAAAAAAGCCCAGCGATCGTCTGCACGAAAATTTGCCGCCGCTTGCAGCGTCTGCAACAACGCACGCGGCACGCGGGCAATGGCAGCGCTCGCCTGCGCGGGAGCCGTCATTGCGTTGTTGAACAGGGTTTCATTTTCGCCCGTGGAGTTCTGCCATTGCACTTGCCAGGGTGGAACACGCTGAGCCAGCAAACGACGCGCTTCATCTCGCCAATGCGAAAAATTTTTGGCATGGGCGCAAACCGTTACGGCAGTCAGCAGTTCGTTCATCAGCCCGCTTCCTGCAAGGCGGGGAATAGCGGCAACTGCTGATCGCGTTCGGCCAGCATGCGGCGCAAACTTTCGGAGGGCGCCGCATCACACTGCGGCCGGTAATCCGCCGTCACGACAAAGGGCTCGATCTTTTTCATGCTGCATCGCAGGCGGACGAGATCAGCATACCGGATGCGCCGCAGTCGCCGCAGTTCGACAATCCGCGCGGCATTGCGCAAGCCGATGCCCGGCACGCGCGCAATCATCGCGACCTCTGCACGATTCAAGTCCAGCGGAAAATGCTCGCGATGCGCCAACGCCCATCCCAGTTTGGGATCGATGTCGAGTGGCAGATTACCCTCTACAGGGAGTAGTTCCTGCGCCCGGAATCCGTATGCCCGTACCAGAAAATCGGCTTGATACAGCCGGTGCTCTCGCAGCATCGGCGGCGGCTTGGCAGGCACGGTTTTCGGGCTATGTGGGATAGGACTGAAGGCCGAGTAATACACACGCTTGAGCCGATACGCGCTGTACAGCGTCTCGGCCGTCGCCAGGATCGTGTGATCGTCGGTCTGATCCGCTCCGACGATCATCTGCGTACTTTGCCCGGCCGGCGCGAAGCTCGGCGCACGCGGCTCGTCTTCCCGCTCGTCGATGTGGCGACGAATCGAGGCCATCGCCAGCTTGATGGTGTGGACCTTTTTCTCTGGAGCCAACCGTTCCACGCTGTCCGTGGTCGGCAGCTCGATATTGACGCTGAGACGATCGGCATACCGACCGGCTTCCTCGATCAGACGCGGATCGGCATCCGGAATGGTTTTCAAATGGATGTAACCGCGGAACTGATGCACTTCCCGCAGCTCGCGTGCAATGGCGACCAGCTGTTCCATTGTGTAGTCCGGCGACTGGATGATGCCGGAACTGAGGAAAAGACCGTCGATGTAATTGCGTAGATAAAAATCGCGCGTCAGTCGTACCACTTCATCGACGGTGAAGCGCGCCCGGGGCACGTCACTGCTGCGACGATTAACGCAATACTGGCAGTCGTACAGGCAAAAATTCGTTAGCAGGATTTTCAGTAGGGAGACGCAACGCCCGTCCGGCGTGAAGCTGTGGCAAATGCCCATTTTGGTAGTAGCGCCAAAGCCGTCCTTGCCGATCGACGAGCGTTGCTGCGCGCCACTGCTGGCGCAGGAAGCGTCGTACTTGGCGGCGTCGGCCAGGATTTCGAGTTTGGAGAAAAGATCCACGACAATTTACTGTATATATGTACAGTAATTATAGCGGCGAACATGCCAGTGCAGATACGTCGTCAACGAGAAAACTCCTGGGCTTACTGCTCGATGTGCAAAAAAAAGCTTGTCGTTTCTTTCATAGAATTTCTTTGCGTTATCGGTTTCGCGACCGCCACGCAACATCCGAATAAAGAATCAAAAAATGGAGCGGGTTTTCTGTAAGATTTTTCGCTTTGCAGAGAAACGGCCGAAGCTTTCATTGCGGCAATTGGCGTGGAACTCGTGCGCTTCCGATCTTTCCAACAGGAAGAGCGGCTTCGGAAACCAGACGAAAGACGGTATCGATGATCATTTATCAGGTGTATCCCCGCAGCTTCAAAGATTCGAATAACGACGGCATTGGAGATTTGGCCGGCATAGAACAGAAACTCTCTTACATCAAAAGCCTGGGCGTCGACGCCGTCTGGATCAGCCCTTTCTTCAAATCGCCGATGGTGGACTTCGGCTACGACGTCTCGGATTACCGCGCGGTCGACCCCATCTTCGGCACGATGGAAGATTTTCAAAGCCTGATGGCGAAAGCGAAGGAATTAGGCTTGGGCATCATCGTCGACATGGTGATCTCCCACACCTCGGAGCAGCACCAGTGGTTCAAGGACAGCCGTGCCGGCAAAAACGGCAAGTCGGACTGGTACCTTTGGGCAAACCCCAAGCCGGACGGCAGCCCGCCAAATAACTGGGTTTCGGTCTTCGGTGGCGCCGCCTGGCGCTGGGATGCGGAGCGCCGACAATACTATTTCCATTCCTTCTTCTCGAGCCAGCCCGACCTGAACATGCACAATCTGGAAGTACAGGATCAGATCCTCGCCGAGATGCGCTTCTGGCTGGACATGGGTGTGGCAGGCTTCCGCTTCGATGCCTGCAACCACATCTTTCAGGACCGGGAGTTGCGCAGCAATCCTCCGCGTGAAGATGTCAGCGGCGCACTGCATCCATACGGATTTCAGGTGCACATGTACGATCAGGGGCAGCCCGAGATGCTGCCCTTCCTTGAGAAGATTCGCAAACTGCTAGACAAATACGGCGCTTACAGTCTGGCTGAAGTCGGCGGCTATGAGCCGATCAAGCTGATGGGCCAGTACACACAAGGCAAACGGCTGCATGCGGCGTACAGCTTTGCGATGATGCAACCGGACAGCAGCGCACAGCGCGTGCGCGACGTCATCACCGATCTGGAGCGGCACATTACCGCACCGGGCTGCGCCTGCTACGCGTTGAGCAATCACGACAAACCGCGCGTCGCCACCCGCTGGGCAAACGGCCGCGACCGCGCGCAGACTGCCAAGGAAATGCTGGCGCTGCTCTTTTGCATGCGCGGCGACATCTGCCTGTATCAGGGCGAAGAGCTCGGCTTGCCGCAGGCCGACGTGCCTTTCGAGCGTCTGCAGGATCCCTTCGGGAAATCGTTCTGGCCGAAGTTCAAGGGACGCGACGGTTGCCGCACGCCGATGCCGTGGAACGACAAGATCCACGGCGGCTTTAGCCGTGTGGAACCCTGGCTGCCGGTCAGCGAAGAGCATCGTGCGCTGAACATTGACAGGCAGGAAAGCGATCCGGATTCCGTCCTGCATTTCTACCGGCGCGTCAGCGCGCTGCGTCGCAGCAGCCCGGCGCTGATGCACGGCAGCGTCGAACTGGCAGAAGCGCCCCACGCCGTACTGGCCTTCCGCCGCACGTGCGAAGAGCAGGAATTACTGTGCCTGTTCAACATGGATGTGATCGAACACAGCGTCTCGTGCGCGCTGGACAACATCGTCTTCGGGCAGAACGCAGTGGCAAAGGATGGACAAGTGATACTGGGTGTCTCCGGCTTTTGCATCCTCGAGGCCTAGCGCGAATATTCCGACAATGGATTGCGCACTTGTCCGATAGCTGCCGGACGCCGCGTCTTCTACGATGAGTGGTCGACGATTTGCAAGGAGAAGCATCATGTCCGATTTGAACAACGCATCGCCGAAGCGGCCGGAAGACGCCAAGACCCACGCGGAAAGCAAAGCCGAACAGGAACAGCGCAATCCGGAAAACAGCTCTGCGGTCAAACAGAACGACTCCACTGTGGCGCCCGAAAAATCGAAGAACGAATCGCTGCGCGGCTTTCACGGCGGCTAGCAATATCAATGTGACGGATCGACCTCGCTGCGGCGAGGTTTTTTTTCGCCTGCACCATTAGGACTTGACGGATGGAGAACGATCGTTCTACTATGCAGTCATGCAAGCGATTCCCGAAAACGAAACAAGGCAGAAGTTACTCGGAGCCACCGAGCGTCTGATCTATGCCGGCGGCATCTGCGCCACTGGCATGGACGCGATCGTCAAGGAGTCCGGCGTCGCACGTAAAACCATCTATCGTTATTTCGCGAACAAGGATGAACTGGTCGCCGCCGCGTTGGCTGCGCGCGATTTGCGCTGGATGGCATGGTTCACCGAGCGCAGTAATCGCGCCGCGACTCCCCTTGAACGTCTGCTGGCAATCTTTGACGCGCTCGAAGAATGGTTCTCCACACCAGATTTCCGCGGCTGCGCCTTCATCAATGCCGCGGGCGAAATCGCGGATGAAGGGCCGATACGCGCGGTAACGCGAGAACACAAAGCCAAGCTGCACGATTACCTGCGCATGCTGGCAAAGGAAGCCGGCGCTTCCGATCCGGATGAACTGGCTTCCGCCTTTCTCATCTTGATCGACGGCGCCATCACCGTTGCTTTGGTGACGGGCCGGAAGGAAGCAGCACGCGGAGCGCAGCAAGTCGCACGCAAGCTGCTTCCTTCCTGACCGCCGCACGAGCGAAATCCGTCGTCACAACAAGGAGAACTCCATGTCTGCCAATCCGAACGTTCGTCCGCCGCTGCCCCCCTTCACGCGCGAGACCGCAATCCAGAAAATCCGCATGGCGGAAGACGGCTGGAACAGCCGCGACGCATCCAAGGTCGCACTTGCCTATACAGTCGATACCCGCTGGCGAAACCGCGCCGAATTCGTGAAGAGCCGGGCGGAAGCGCAAGCCTTCCTCGAACGCAAATGGGCAAAAGAGCTGGATTACCGGCTGATCAAGGAATTGTGGGCCTTCACCGAGAACCGTATCGCTGTGCGCTACGCCTACGAATGGCATGACGACGCAGGCAACTGGTTCCGCTCCTACGGCAACGAAAACTGGGAATTCAATGCCGACGGCTTGATGGCGGTGCGCCATGCCTCGATCAACGATATGCCGATCAAGGAAGCTGACCGCAAATTCCATTGGCCGCTGGGCCGCCGGCCGGACGATCATCCAGGATTGAGCGAACTTGGCTTGTAATTCATTCTCAAAATAAAAAGCTGCGCGAATAGGGTTCGCGCAGCTTTTTTTTAGCTTCGTTTTCGTGGCGCCACGCTCGCGCATGGCGCAAAGTATTTACACCAGCGTCAGCGTCACGTCGATGTTGCCGCGCGTCGCGTTCGAATACGGGCAAACGATGTGTGCCTTGTCGATCAGCGCCTGCGCCTGTGCGCGGTCCATGCCCGGCAACGAGATGCGCAATTCCACCTCGATGCCGAAGCCGGTCGGGATCTGGCCGATGCCGACGTTGCCCTGCACCGAGCCGTCCTGCGGGAATGCAATCTTTTCCTTGCTGGCGACAAATTTCATCGCGCCGAGGAAGCAAGCCGAATAGCCGGCTGCAAACAATTGTTCCGGATTGGTAACCGGACCACCGGCGCCGCCCAGTTCCTTCGGCGTGCCGAGTTTGATGTCCAGCACGCCGTCGGAAGACACGGCGCGGCCGTCACGGCCACCGGTTGCGGTTGCTTGCGCACGATAGAGCACTTTTTCGATCGACATAATATTCTCCTTGGTGACATTCCAGCGATTGATCCGGCTCGCCGCTTGCCGGTTTTGCTTCAATTTCGTTGCTGAATGCGCCGAATTACATGCGCATTCTCCATGCTAGGCATTGCGATTCAAACGCTCCCGCAGCGCCTCGAGCTGCGCCTTCATTGCAATCAACTCGTCGAGCCCGCATTCGGTCGCGCAAAATATTTGATGCTGCAGCGCATCGCCCTTCTCGCGCAACGCGTCGCCCGCCTTGGTCAACCTCACGATCACCTGGCGTTCGTCCTCTGCCGCACGCTGACGCGTAATGAAACCCGCTGCTTCCATACGCTTGAGCAGAGGCGTCAGCGTCGCCGAATCCAGAAACAGGCGTGTGCCAATTTCGGAAACGGTCACGCCGTCACGCTCCCACAACACCATCATCACCAGATATTGCGGATACGTCAGTCCCAAATCAGGCAGCAACCTGCGATAGACCTTGCTCATCGCGAGCGAAGTCGAATACAGCGCGAAACACAGCTGCTGATCTAGCAGAGGCGCATCAGGAGGTTTGACTGATTTCGTTTTCATGAGCAAATATTATATCGCACGCTATTTAATTGCAAGCTATTTTACTTTGATTTTATCTATCGGAGCCCAAACGAATTCCTATCGCTACACACCCTGCGTAGCCTAGTGATACATTACGACACCCTCTTTCTTCGCCGCACACGGCGACTGATACGTTCGGAGATTTCGATGAATATGCTGCTGCGGATATCCCGCTGGATCGACTGGCTGGGCGAGCGCGTGGGGCGAATCGCCAATGTAATGATTCTCTTGTCCTGCGTGGTCAGCGCCACCAACGCCCTGATCCGTTACGGCTTTGATTGGAGCGGTAACGCCGCACTGGAGTTGCAGTGGTACCTGTTTGGCGCAGCGGTCATGCTGGGCGCCTCGTACACCTTTCAGCGTAATGAACATGTACGCGTGGACCTCATCTACGGTCGCGTGTCGGAGCGCGGCAAACGCCTGATCGACATTTTCGGCATCGTGCTGTTTCTGCTGCCGGCCTGCATCCTGTTTACATGGCTGTCATGGGAATCGCTGTTCTGGCCGTCATGGCAAATCCTCGAACAATCGAGCAATGCGGGCGGCCTACCGCGTTATCCGATCAAGTTTGTGGTTCCCGTGGGCTTCACGCTGCTTGCCTTACAGGGCATCTCTGAACTGTTCAAGCGCATTGCCGCACTGCACGGCGATGCCGAACTCGATGCCAAGTACGAAAGGCCGGTGCAATGATGATCCCCGTCGAGTACATGCCGCCGCTGATGTTCGGCGGGCTGGTTCTGTTCATGCTGATCGGCTTTCCGGTCGCCTTCTCGTTGATGGCACTGGGATTGTTCTTCGGCTTCATATCGATCGAGCTCGGCTTCTTCAGCGTCAGCTATCTGCAGGCGGTGCCGGCACGCATGTTCGGCAGCGTGCTGTCCAACGACCTGCTGCTAGCAATCCCATTCTTCACCTTCATGGGTGCGATTCTGGAGAAGTGCGGCCTGGCCGAGGAAATGCTGGATTCGATGGGCCAACTGTTCGGCCCGGTGCGCGGCGGCCTGGGCTACTCGGTGATCATTGTCGGCTTCGTGCTGGGGGCAATCACCGGCACGGTCGCGGCACAGGTGATCACGATGGCGATGATTTCGCTGCCGGTAATGATCCGTTATCGCTACAACATGCGCTACACGACCGGCGTGCTAGCTGCTTCCGGCACCATCACGCAATTGGTGCCGCCTTCGCTGGTGCTGGTGGTGCTGTCGGACCAGCTGCGCACGCAGACGGCGAGTGCGGACGTCGGCAGCATGTATCTCGGTGCATGGGGCCCTTCGCTAGTGCAGATTGGTTTGTTCGTGCTGTACACCTTCCTGCTGTCTCGCATCAGGCCTGACTGGCTGCCGGCGATTCCGAAGGAAGACCGTACGCTGCACGGTTGGGCGCTGTGGAGGATGTGCCTGCGCGGCATCATCCCGTCGGCCGTACTGATTTTCATGGTGCTCGGCACGATGATGCTGGGCATCGCGACACCGACCGAAAGCGGCGCCATGGGTGCGCTTGGAGCAGTCGTTCTGGCTGTCATCCGCGACAAGGAATTCGATACGCGAGATCGCTGGTTCTTCCGTGTCGGAATGGCCGGTTTCCTGGTTGCGGTGCTGCTTGGCGTGCTGTCCTATTTCGACAGCGATCCGCCGTTCTCCGGCTTGTTGCTGCGTGCCGCGCTTGCCGTCACTTACGCCGGCATCGCCTGGCTGGTGTTTCGCGCCAGCCGCATCGGCGAACTGCGCGGCCTAATCGTGCAAGGCTATCAGTCGACGATGCGCCTGACCTGCATGGTGGTCTTCATCCTGATCGGTTCGACCTGTTTCTCGGTCGTCTTTCTCGGCGTGGATGGCGGCACCTGGGTCGAACACCTGTTCATGGATTTGCCAGGCGGCTGGATCGGTTTCCTGATCGTGGTGAACCTGTTCATCTTCTTCCTCGCCTTCTTCCTCGATTTCTTCGAGATCGCCTTCATCGTAGTGCCGATGATCGCGCCGGTGGCAGAGAAGATTCTGTCGCCGCTGCTGCTGGCCAGCATGGGTAGCCCGGAGGCGGCATCGCAGGCAGCACTGGTCTGGTTTGGCGTGATGCTGTGCGTGAACATGCAGACCTCGTTCATGCATCCGCCCTTCGGTTTTGCGCTGTTCTACCTGCGCGGCGTCGCTCCGAAGGAAGTAAAGAGTTCGGACATTTACTGGGGCGCGTTGCCATGGGTCGGCCTGCAACTGCTGATGGTGATTCTGGTCGCCATCTGCCCGCCTATCGTGACGGGACTGCTCGACAAGGGCGTCGCCACCGATACCAGCGAAGGGCTGGTGATCGACCACTCGCAGGACACGACCACCTGGGACACGCCTTCCTACGGGGAGAGCAACAACTACAACAGCGCGCCGGCCGAAAGCAAACCTTGAAACTGTTTCGCTCCGAAGCAGGGCCGTGCAGACGCACGGCCTTTTCTTTTTTCCCGCCACATTCGCCAACTAATCGGAAACCTAAGCCTTTCCTAAGCGATCGAGACTAGATTCGTCCCTCTGTTCTCTCCAGGGTTTGATCATGCGCGTACTTGTGATTGAAGACGACCCCTTGCTGGCAGACGGTATCAGCCAGCTGATGCGGACCTCCGGCCACAATGTGGACTTTGTCGCGAGCGCCGAGCTCGCGATGCCCGCATTAAAAAAGGAAATATTCGAGCTCATTCTGCTGGATGTCGGCCTGCCTGGAATCGATGGATTCGAATTTCTTCGCCGCTTCCGCATCGACAAGCGCAGCACGCCCGTACTGGTGCTCACCGCACGCGATGCGCTGAATGAAAAGGTACGCGGTCTCAACCTCGGTGCGGACGACTATCTGACCAAGCCCTTCGCGAGCGAGGAGCTGCTCGCCCGCGTGTCGGCCATCGAGCGCCGCATGCATGGCCGGATCAGCCGGCAGCGCACCTACGGACCCTTGCTGCTGGACGAAGAAGCGCATCGCGCATGGATCAATGACAAACCTCTGGACCTGCCTTTGCGCGAATGGGCCATCCTGATCTTCCTTCTCGATAATGCGGAGCGTGTCGTCAGCAAGGAGCGCATCGCGCGCGCGCTGTGCAACTGGGAGCAGGACATCAGCGGCAAGGCCGTTGAAGTCTATGTTTCCCGCCTGCGCAACAAACTCGAATGCGGCGGCATCATGATCCGGACCGTCAGAGGTATCGGCTATATGCTGGAAGAAAAGCATGCAATACAGTCTGCGTAAGACGCTGATCCGGCGTCTGACCATTTCCTTTGCTTTTTCTCTGCTGCTGCTGATCCCTCTCATCTATCAGTTGATTCACCTTCCGGCGAGCCACGCCTATGATCAGGACGTTTCCGACGATACGCGCTCGCTCATTCCCTTTCTGAAAATAAGCAACGGCATCCCGCATTTCGATATCTCGCCCGAGGCGGAACAAGTGCTCAAGACGGACAGCCGCGACCAGGTTTATTTTCTGGTGCTCGGCCCGGGTAACCGCTTCCTGGCCGGCGACCCCGGACTGCCCGTTCCTCGCATGCGTCGACCTGCAGGCAAGCCCCTCATGTACAACGCGGAGTATCGCGGCAACAATGTCCGCGCCAGCGCCATTGAATACGAGCTCAATGGCCAGAAGTTCCTCTTCATCACTGCAGAAACGGTTCTGAAGCGCGATATTCTTACCCGCGACTCCATCATCGTCACACTGTTGTCCGCGGTCACACTCATCATCGTCAGCACGGTCAATGTCTGGTACAGCACCAGCCACGCACTGGTGCCGCTGAACCGAATACGCAGCGCCCTCCAGAGCATGCAGCAAAGCAATCTGGAGCCGCTGGATGAGAAAACGGTGCCTGCGGAAATCCGGCCGCTCGTACAGGAATTCAACGGCTTGCTGCGGCGATTGGACAAATCGGTGGAGGTACAGCAGCGTTTCGTGGCCAATGCAGCACATCAGCTGCGCACGCCGCTCGCGGGCGTACGTACCCAGCTCGAACTGCTGCGTGATTCCGACGATGGCATGCGCGACCAGCGTCTGACGCAAAGCATTGCCGCCATCGATCGCCTCAGCCATCTGGTGCATCAGATGCTTGCGCTCATCTCCTCGACGCCGGGAGGTCGCGAAGTGTCGGTGCAGACGCTCGTCAATATTGCCGACGTCATACGAGAGCGGTCGACCGAATGGGTGCGCGCTGCCGATGTACGTAGTGTCGATCTCGGGTTCGAACTGTACGCTGCGCAGGTGTATGGCGATGCCTTGCTGATCGGCGAAATGATCGCCAATCTGGTCGACAACGCACAGCGTTATTCTCCCATCGGCGCCACCGTCACCATACGGTGCGACGCGCACAACGGTCATGCGGTCATCGAAGTGGAAGACGACGGGCCCGGCATTCCGCCGGAAGAATGCAGCCTCGTGTTCGAACGCTTCTATCGACGCGCTGCGTCGGCGAACATTGCAGGCAGCGGTTTGGGGCTATCCATTGTGCGCGAAGTCGTCCAAGGCCTGGGCGGCACCGTGAGCATCGGTACACCGCCGAGAGGCCGTGGCTGCCTGGTTCGTGTAGAAGTTCCGCAATCCGAAGCGGAAACGCTTGCGGCAAACGCCAACGCTTAAAAATTCCAAGAATCTGCGGAAGAAAAGCCATGCCGCGGCCACGGCACGGAACAGGCTTTTCTCACCGGTTTTCCTGCCACGTCGCAAGCGGTCTGCGTCTGAATAATGATCTGCCGCATGACACATATTCCACGCCGGCTTCGCTGCTCGTCACGCAATCCGTTGTTTTTTTATGACGAGCGCTTCAATAAATTCAACGCTTTTTTTCGGCACTTGATAAGCCGTTGATTTGTATGAATAAGAGATATTCGCAAAACGAAAAGCGCTTTTTCTGCGCAAAAATTCAGCTCGTTTCCAACATCAAGCTTGCATCATTGCTTGCACGATCCCTTCATCTCCACCACTCCTTTTTTTCGCATCGCCTTCATCAAAATTCACTTAAAAGTCCTTAATTGACAATGACTTACGTGAACAAACAGTATCGCCAATGACAACGATAAATCGTTGTTCACGGTCTTGCAGATCGCTGTTTAAACGACGGAATGAAAGCAGGCGTCACTGTTCATCATTAGGAGAAGGAAGATGATTTTTCGAAAGAAGCCGATAGCGGCCGCTTGTTTGCTTGCACTGGCTGCCGCCAATAGCGCCTACGCACAACAAGCGTCCAATGTGGATGCCCGAATCCAGGCATTGCAACAGGAAATCGAAGCACTCAAGGCAGAAATCGGCAACAAGGCCGATCTGAGCCAGGTCAAGCAGCAGGTGGCTGATTCGTCACCAGGCATCAGCATGAAACCGGGCAAGGATTTGGTATTCAAGCTCGGCGATAAAAGCGAGGTCCAGCTCTATGGTCACGTCGATTTGTCGTATGACGACCAAACCAACGGTTTAGGTCATAACGCTGGAGCAGTCGGCGGTAACGGCTACGTCAGTGACGTTTCCAGCAACCTGTCTTTCTTCGGCGTGCGGGGCGATCGTCTTCTCAACGACGATTTGAAGGGCGTCTTCCAGTTTGAGACGGAGGTGTTCTATTCCGCCACCCCGGGCACTTCAGACAATGCAGCCGATACCACAGCACAAAAAACCGGTCTGGGTTCACGTAACAGCTATATCGGCTTGCAGAGTGCGACCTTCGGTGCAGTCAAACTGGGGAAAACTGATACGCCGTATAAATCGTCCACGGCCAAAATGGATCCATTTGCTTCCAGCGTCGCCGATTACAACAGCATCATGGGTAACACCGGCGGCGACACCCGTGCCGAATTTGACGTGCGCCTGCCGCACTCGATCTGGTATGAGTCGCCAAAATGGTCGGGCTTGTCTTTCAACGCATTGTTGTCTCCTGGCCAGAACCGCTCCGGTGACAACGAAGGTTACGCACTCGGCGAACCAGACTGCGCAGGCGGCAATAACGCACCGTGTACCGACGGAGCGTACAACACTGCTTACAGTACATCGGTCAGCTATGAAGCCGGCCC
>DATAHI010000042.1:0-9976 GCA_036263255.1 Oxalicibacterium sp.
TACGAGTAGATATCCGAGCACGGCAAACAGGGCGGCAGCCGAAGCGGTGAGAACAAGGATGCGGCGTCGATAAGTTGACAGCAGACGGCTGCGCTCGACCATCGCGCGCCCCGCGACGATCTCCAGATCGCGCGGTGAATCTGCGGCATGCGTAATGGCTGCGATCGCGATAAACGGTATCCCATCCGCGCTGACCGATCGATGGATCGCCTCGCGCGACAGCGGCGCATCCGCTCGCACTGCCGAAATATCGGGCAGCGCCATGCCGCTCGGATTGACGGTGACGATAGGCGAATCGCCGGCAAAGCGAATCAACAGCAATCCTTCCTGATTGCCCATCATGTTCCTGAACAGCTGCGGCTTTTCATGAATCAGCTGCATCGTGTTCGCATCTTTCAGCAAGGTACGAATCTGATCGACACGCGCGATCAATGCAGCATCGTCCCGCAGTATCAACTGCTTCTCCAAACCGCGATACAGCGTGATGCCGACCACGCCAAGCACCAGAAAAGACAGCAGCGCAAACAAGAGCGCGAGCCGTACCGTCAGGGAATGCGGCTTCATGCCGGCGTCTCGCAACGGTAGCCGATGCCGCGTACGGTATGAATCAGCCGTTGCGCGAACGGCTCGTCGATTTTCTGGCGCAGGCGACGTACGGCGACATCGACCACATTGGTATCGCTGTCGAAATTCATGTCCCACACCCGGGACGCGATCAGCGAGCGCGACAGCACCTCGCCCTGGTGCGTGACGAAGAAGTGCAGCAAAGCGAACTCCTTGTTGGTCAGCACGATCTTGTTGCCGCCACGCGTGACACGTCGGCGCAATACGTCGATCTGCAGATCGGCGATCGTCAGCAGATTTTCCGCGCGCGGCGGGCCGCGCCGCAGCAGTGTACGAATGCGCGCGACGAGCTCGGCGAACGAAAAAGGTTTGACGAGATAGTCATCCGCACCGAGGTCCAAACCCTTCAAGCGGTCTTCCAGCTCGCCGCGTGCCGTCAAAAACAGCACTGGCGTATCGGACGCTTCACGCAAGCGCTGCAATACTTGCCATCCGTCCATTTGAGGCAGCATCACGTCCAATACGATCAGGTCGTACTGCATTTCCAGCGCAAGATGCAGACCATCCACGCCATTGCGGGCAAGATCGACGACGTAGCCGGATTCGGTCAGACCGCTTCGCAGATACTCACCGGCTTTCGGCTCGTCTTCAACAACCAGGATACGCATTCAATTTCTCCGCAGCGGCGGACACGACAGGATGGATTCGCATTATTACCGATTCCACCATGTCGGGCCGCCGACCGTGCGAGCCGCGGCGTCGCCCGGTCAGTCGCTGCGCAGCACTGCGGCGTCGATATCGGCGCCTTTTCCTGCTTCGGTCACATAGACCGTCGCCGGCCCTGAGGACGCGGTTGAAGACTGGAGCTCCGGCAGCGGGCCGATGGCCGTGCCGTTCGCCATGCCGTTGGCTGCTGTCTTGAAGCTGCCTACCGGTGCCGCCTGGCCCTTGACGTATACGTCGTATGCCGTCAGCGGCTTCAGCTTGAACAGGAACGCTTCAATCGAATCCGCGAGGCCGAGACGGCGCACGACGACAAAGCCTGTTGCCTTTCCTTCCGTCGCATGCAGAGGAATATTCACCGAATCAGCATTTACGCGCGGCACCAGATTATTGACGCCGTCCTTGCCGGCTGCGGCATGCGAAACGTACACCAAGGCCTGCGGCGCCTGTCCGACCGGCACACGAGCAATCACCTTGTCGGTCGACGTATCGATCACATCGACCGCATCGCCATTTTCCAGTCCGACGTATATCCGCGAACCATCATCCGAAGGCCAGACACCGTGCGGCAAGGCGCCGACCGGTATGGTGTCGACCAGCTTGGCGACTGGCCCGGTCGAATACACCTTGACCACGTTCTCGCCACCTACGGAGACATAGGCGAGCGTGCCACGCGCCGTCTTGGCGAATCCGAGGTGATTGGTAATCAAGCCGGTATCGATCACCTGCTTGACCTCCAGTGTGCTCGTATCAATCCGCGTCACTTTGCCGACGTCCTTGTGCGTCATCCACATTTCCTTGTAATCCGGCGTGAACTGAAGGAATGGCGAGAACGGGCTGACAACCGGTATGCGCTTGACGATCTGACGGCTCTTCACATCGATCACATCGACTTCCGGCGTGAAGCTGGCGACGACGAACGCCAGTTTGCCATTCGGCAGGAATTGCACCATACCGGGCCCGTCGGCCACATGAATACGCTCCTTTTCCTTGAACGTCTGGGGATCGATGACGGAAATGTAGTCCTCGCCGCGCACGACAGTCCACACGTCGCTGCCGTCCGCGGTGAAGAAGCCTTCATGCGGCGACCGGCCGATATATGTCTTGCCCTTGACCGTATTGGTTGCGGTATCGATGAAGGTGACCGAATTGGAGCCGTTCGAAATGGCAATCAGGGTTTTATGATCGGGAGAGAAACCGAGACCATGCACATTGATTTCCCCGCGATACAGCGGCGACAGCACGTCGGGCCGCTGATTACCGAGACGAATCTGGCCGAGCAGGCTGTTGTTCGACGGGTCGATGACCGAGACCGTGTTGGTGTTCTGGTCTGCGGTGTAGACGCGATCGCCTGCCTGAGGTGCCGCATGCGCTTGCGCCGCAAACAGGCTTGCCGAAAAAAGTGCGGGAAGTAGTCGAAGATTTTTCATCGTGCGAATGTCCAAAGAATTGTTTAATGTGATGCGGTGTCTGCCGGATGCGCCTTCAGCCATGCTTGCATCAGCTGGATTTCGATTTGCTGGTCGGCGATGATTTCCTGCGCGAGATTACGCAGGCCTTGGTCTTGGGTCGTCAGCAACAAGGCTTTTGCCATGTCGATTGCCCCTTGGTGATGCGGGATCATCATCGTTACAAAATCATGCTCGGCCTGCCCGTTCATCGGAGCGTGTGCCATGCCATATTCCATCACGGCCATCGCATCGTCCATCAACGCACTGAAGGGCTTTGCCGTACTCGCAACGAACGGGGGCGGTGGCGCAGAATCGGCCATTCCCATACCGTCATGGCCTGCATCATGTGCAAGCGCGGCATGATGCGCGAAAGCAAAGGCAACAAGAAAAAGCAGCCCGCGCGAACTGCGTAAAAGAAATGAAAGTGGGGAAGACATGTCGATTTCCTCGTATGCGAACGTCCAAGCTCTACGCGAAAATCGACAGCTCAAACGAAGGAAGGAACAAAGAACTGATCATCAAATACTCCTCGAGGTCGTGAATGGTTGCCACGCCAAATGGCGAAGCGGATTCACTCTACCGACAGGAGTCGATCAGCATTCTGACAACAGAATGACAAAGCTGTAATGAAGGCCCTGCACTGCTTAGCGATAACGCGATTCGACAAGGTCGATTTCGCGCACCAGTTTGCGCGAAATCTGATCGGAAATTTCGCCGTGGCGCGCCAGTTCGAAGATCGCCTCACGCTCGGCCTGCATCGCCACCAGGCGCAATTCGCGCTCGATCGTTGCAGCTTGCCGCGCCTGCTCGCCTCTGTCTTCGTCGCATTGCTGATAGTCGAGCCGGTGTTGATACAGACCGATGATGTGTGCAATCGATTGCGAATAAACTTCTGCCTCGGCAGAGTTATCGCGTGGCACGCGATTGATTGCATCGATCGCGGCGGCGGCAGCCGCTCGACGTGCTTTGTCCTCCTCGCGATGCACGGCAGAGTCCTCCGGGAATTGCAGGCCTTCAAGCACGCGCGGGAGGCCGATGCTCGCCATCAGTAATGACAGCAAGATCACCGCCGTGGCGAGAAAGATCGTCACGTCGCGCTGCGGAAAAGGCGTGCCATCATGCATCGCGAGCGGCAGCGTCAGCACACCGGCCAGCGTGATGGCGCCGCGTACGCCTGCCAGCGAAGTTGCCAGCACCAGCCGCCAATGCGGACGTACCGCTTTCTCGCCGCGATAACGTGCCTTGAACACCGTCAGGCGCAGCGAAACCCACACCCAGAGAAATCGCAGCATCATCAAGCCGATGCTGATCGCGAACGCATAGACGGCAAGCCACCATGGATTGAGATGCCCGATCTCCATCACCGAGCTCGCCGCACCGCGCAGAATGGTCGGCAACTGCTCTCCGAGCAGTACGAACATCATGCCGTTCAGGGCGAACTGCATCATGTCCCACACCGCGGTACGCATGATGCGTGTGCTCGCCATCGCACGGCCGCTCAGCTCGACGTAACTCATGGCCACGCCCGCTGCGACTGCGGCGAGAATACCGGACGCATCCATTTTCTCTGCCAGCAGATAGGCGCCAAAAGGAATCAGCAAATTCAGCAATATGGACGACCCACCCTCGTCCCCGAAACGCCTAATCAGCGCGCGCTGCAAAAAACTGGCGACCAGCGTAAATCCGACTCCGGCCGCAAGGCCGATCACAGCCACCCAGAGAAAGGTGGCGGCTGCCGATGCCAGCGAAAATGTGCCGGTCAGAGCGGCCGCTGTGGCGAAGCGGAAGCACACCAGGCCGGTTGCATCGTTCAGCAGGGATTCGCCGGCGAGAATGTTCGTCAATCTGCGTGGCATCGGCACACGCTCTGTAATGGACGACACCGCGACCGGATCGGTAGGCGATACGACAGCTGCCAATGCAAATGCCACCGGCAAGGGCATCGCCGGGATCAGCCAGTGGATCAGAAAGCCGGCACCGATGACGGTAAAGAGCACTAGTCCGAGCGCCAGTTCGATAATCGTATTGCGATCACGGAACAGGCCGTCCTTCGGAATGCGCCAGCCATCGAGAAAAAGCAGCGGCGGCAGGAACAGCAAAAAGAAAATGTCGGGATTCAACATCACGCCGTGATTGAATACGCCGGACACCGCCGCGCCCATGCCGATTTGCACCAGCGGTAAAGGCAAGGGCAGCGGCAAGGCGCGTACGAGATAGCCGCTTGCGACTACCGCCAGCAGCATGACGAGTATCAATACGATCGTGTCCATCGAACTTGTTTCCATGCAGGCACGCGCCTGCACTCTGGTTGAAGATGAAGAGCGGAGAACCGCCTATGATGCGCATAGTGTTACATGAAGCGGCGTAATCTTGCGATACCCGCTCTTACAGGAGTTGTCATGTTCAAAGGCATCATGATCAGCAGGGACGACGCGACCCCATACCGCGTGCAATTGCAAGACATCGGCGAAGACGCCCTGCCGGACGGTGACGTGACGGTACGCGTGATCTGCTCGACGCTGAATTACAAGGACGCGCTCGCAATCACCGGCAAGGCCCCGATCGTGCGCCGCTTTCCCATGGTGCCTGGCGTCGACTTCGTGGGCAGCGTGGAGCAATCTGAAGATGCACGTTACCGCGTCGGCGATGTGGTGGTGCTGAACGGCTGGGGCGTCGGCGAAACGCATTGGGGTGGCCTCGCGCAAAAGGCTCGTGTCAAGGGCGACTGGCTCGTACCTTTGCCTGAGACCATCAGTCCGCGCCGCGCAATGGCAATCGGTACCGCAGGTTACACCGCGATGCTATGCGTCATGGCGCTGCAGGATCATGGCGTGACGCCGGACAAGGGAAGTATTGTCGTGACCGGCGCCGCTGGCGGCGTGGGCAGCATTGCGATTGCCCTGCTTTCCAGACTCGGCTACGAAGTCGAAGCTGTCACGGGTCGAATGCAGGAAAGCGAATTTCTCCGTTCGCTCGGCGCGACAAACATCCTGCCGCGCGATGAATTCACCACTTCTGGCAAGCCTTTGGGTAAAGAGCGCTGGGCCGGCGCAATCGACGTGGTCGGCAGCCAGGTGCTTGCGAATATCTGTGCCGGCATGCGCTACGGAGGTGTAGTGGCGGCGTGCGGCCTGGCAGGCGGCATGGATTTCCCGGCGACGGTTGCACCCTTCATCCTGCGCGGCGTGACATTGGCCGGCATCGATAGCGTGATGTGCGGGCATGAGCGACGCCTACGCGCATGGCAGCAGCTTGCGATGCATCTCGATCTGGCAAAGCTCGATCAACTGACCGAAGAAATTTCGCTTGCCGATACCTTGAACGTCGCACCCCTGCTGTTGCAGGGGAAAATACGCGGGCGGTTGGTAGTCGATGTGAACCGCTGAAAGCTGTCCAAACAAAAAAACCCGGCATCGCCGGGCTTTTTTGTTGTCCTGACGTACCGTCGATCAGAACGGAATGTCGTCGTCCATATCGCTGAAGTTTGCAGCAGGACGCGCTGCCGGACGTGCAGCGCCGCCACTACCACCACCGGATGACTGACGCGGCGCCGGTGCGCTGCTGCCGTAATCGTCATCCATCGAGGCACTGCCACCGGCACCCGGACGGCCACCGAGCATCTGCATCGTGTCGGCGATGATTTCGGTCGTGTAGCGCTCGACGCCATCCTTGTCGGTCCACTTGCGGGTCTGCAGGCGGCCTTCGACGTAGACCGACGAGCCCTTCTTCAGATACTGACCGGCCACTTCCGCCAGGCGACGATAGAAGGTGATGCGATGCCACTCGGTCATTTCCTTCTTGTCGCCGGTGTTCTTGTCCTTCCAGCTCTCGGTCGTCGCGACCGCGATGTTGGTGACGGCCTCGCCGTTCGGCATGTAGCGCGTTTCCGGATCGCGTCCCAGATTGCCGACGATGATGACTTTATTGACTGAGGCCATGAATAATTCTCCGGTTAAATGGCGGCAGCGCGGGCGTGACCGCGGCGCGGCAGGTTTTGCATGTTGGCGGCAATTATAAGCCACACGATGCTCAATACCGTACCGAGAATAAACACGGACGAAGCGCCCACATGCTGGGTCAGCCAGCCGCCTAGCGCGCCGCCGCAGAACAGGCCAATCGCCTGACAGGTGTTGTAGACACCGAGCGCTGCGCCCTTGGCCGCCGGCGGCGCAATGCGCGACACCAGCGATGGCTGGCTGGCCTCCAGAATGTTGAAGGCAATGAAGAAGGCCAGCAGCAAGGCGAGTAGCAGCATCCAGTGCGCCTCCGTCTGGGAAGTCACCAGCCACATGCCGAGTTGCACCAGCAACAGTAAGCCGATTGCACCGACGAAAATCTGTTTCGACTTGCCGTATTTTTCGCTGACGAAGATCGGCGGCAGCATCAACGCGAACGACACCAGCACGATCGGCAGGTAGATCTTCCAGTGTTCGGCCAGTGGAATATGACCAAGCCGGATCAGCGCCGAAGGTACGACGACGAACATTGCCATCTGCGTCATGTGCAGCGCGAACACGCCGAAATCCAGACGCAGCAGTTCGCCGTTCGTCAGCACCGAACGGAAGGAAACACGCTCGGCCGGCAAGGCTGGCGCAGCCGGCGCGATGTACAGCACGACCAGAATCGCCAGCAGCGACAGAATGCCCGTCAGCGCGAAGATGCCGCCCATGCCGATCGCGTGATACAGCAGCGGTGCCGCAACCAGCGAAAAGGCGAAGCTCAGTCCGATCGAGCCACCGATCATGGCCATCGCCTTGGTGCGGTGCTGCTCACGCGTGGAATCCGCGATCAATGCGGTGATCGCGGCAGAAATGGCTCCGGCGCCCTGCACCGCGCGGCCGACGATGACCCAAAGAACATTGGGCGCTGCTGCTGCGACAAACGAACCGAGTGCAAACAAAATGAGGCCAAACACGATGACCGGCTTGCGCCCGTATTTATCGGAAGCAATGCCGAGCGGGATCTGACCGAAGGATTGCGTCAGCCCGTACATACCCATTGCAAGGCCGACCAGCGTGGCGTTGTCGCCGCCGGGCAGCGACTTTGCGTGCACGGCAAAGACTGGCAGGATCAGAAACAGGCCCAACATGCGCAACGCGAAAATCGATGCCAGCGAAGTGCTGGCGCGGATTTCACTGCGCGTCATGCCGTCGTGAGCGTCACTGCTGGATTCGGTTTGCGAGATGTCAGGCATGGTGGCAAAGGAACGGTCGAGTTCGGCAAAGCTTGAAGCAAGAACAACGAAGTAGACGTCTTTTACAGCCGACTTTAAAACCCGTTATAGTAACAGGTTGCCGTTTTTTGACCGGCCCGGTTTCTCCAAAAAAGGGGCCGGGCACCGAACCATCCTGACCGAAAGAGTGAATGGAAGAAATTCGTATCCGGGGTGCGCGCACGCACAACCTGAAGAACATCAATCTTGATCTTCCCCGCAACAAGCTGATCGTCATTACGGGCCTGTCCGGCTCGGGCAAGTCTTCGCTCGCCTTTGACACGCTGTATGCGGAAGGACAGCGTCGCTACGTCGAATCGCTGTCGGCCTATGCACGCCAGTTCCTGCAGCTGATGGAGAAGCCGGATGTCGACATGATCGAAGGCTTGTCGCCCGCGATCTCGATCGAGCAGAAGGCGACCTCGCACAACCCGCGTTCCACCGTCGGCACCGTCACGGAAATTCACGACTACCTGCGCCTGCTGTACGCACGTGTCGGCACACCGTACTGCCCGAACCATCCTGAGAATGCGCTGGCTGCGCAATCGGTATCGCAAATGGTCGATGCCGTGCTTGCCTTGCCGGAAGACACCAGGCTGATGATCCTCGCGCCGGTCGTTGCGAATCGCAAGGGCGAGCATCTCGAACTGTTCGAGCAGATGCAGGCCCAGGGTTTCGTGCGGTTCCGCGTGCAGAGCGGAACCGGTCACCCGCACGTGTATGACGTGGATGCCGTCCCGAAACTGAAGAAGGCGGAAAAACACACGATCGATGTCGTGATCGACCGCATCAAGGTCAAGCCCGACATGAAGCAGCGTCTGGCCGAGAGCTTCGAAACCGCACTGCGCCTGGCAGAAGGCCGCGCACTTGCGGTCGAGATGGATACCGGCGTCGAACACTTGTACTCGAACAAGTTCGCCTGCCCGACCTGCGGCTATTCGCTGCAGGAACTGGAACCGCGACTGTTCTCCTTCAACAACCCGATGGGCGCCTGCCCTGAATGTGATGGCCTCGGCCATATCGAATTCTTCGACCCTAAACGCATCGTCGCTTTTCCGAACCTTTCTCTCGCAAGCGGTGCGGTCAAGGGCTGGGATCGCCGCAACCAGTTCTACTTCCAGATGCTGACCAGCATCGCGGAGTACTACGAGTTCGATCTCGACGTGCCCTTCGAAAAACTGCCGGAAAAAGCGCAGCAAGCGGTGTTGTTCGGTTCCGGCAAGCAGAAGATTCCTTTCCATTACGTGAACGAAAAGGGCCGCACCGTCGTGCGTGAGCATGAATTCGAAGGCGTGGTGAACAATCTGCAGCGCCGTTATCGTGAAACCGATTCGATGGCGGTGAAGGAAGAGCTCGCTAAATTCATCAATGAAAAGGAATGCCCGACCTGCGCTGGCGCGCGTTTGCGCGTGGAAGCGCGGCATGTGAAAGTCGGCAGCGGAAAGCAGCAGCGCGCGATTTACGAAGTGGCGGCCACGCCGTTGCGTGAAACGCTTGCCTTCTTCCAGAACCTGAAGCTCACCGGCGCGAAAAAGGAAATCGCCGATCGCATCATCAAGGAAATCGTGTCGCGTCTGACTTTCCTGAACAACGTCGGCCTCGATTACCTGTCGCTGGAGCGCAGCGCCGACACGCTGTCGGGCGGCGAAGCGCAGCGCATCCGTTTGGCGTCACAAATCGGTTCCGGTCTGACGGGCGTGATGTATGTACTGGATGAGCCGTCGATCGGTCTGCATCAGCGCGACAACGATCGCTTGATCGCAACGCTGCAGCATCTGCGCGACATCGGCAACAGCGTGCTCGTGGTCGAACATGATGAAGACGCGATCCGCGCCGCCGACTATGTGGTCGACATGGGCATCGGCGCCGGCGTGCATGGCGGCGAAGTAATTGCCGAAGGTCCGCTGAAGGACATTCTGAAGAACAAAAAATCGCTGACGGCACAGTATCTGAACGGTACGCTGGCGATCGAGGTGCCGAAGAAACGCACGCCGCTGAATGGGAAGAAACAGTTCGTCATCACCGG
>DATAHI010000043.1:0-11232 GCA_036263255.1 Oxalicibacterium sp.
GTTTCGCCAACGACCTTGATCGGCGAGACGACCTGGCCGTCGATCGTTTCCAGTTCGCGGTTCACAGGCACGCCGCGTTCGAATTCCATCTGGTGCACTTTGCCGTCGCGACGAATCGTCAGCTTGAGCTTTTTGGACAAGCCGTTGACGCAGGACACGCCCACGCCGTGCAGACCGCCGGAGACCTTGTACGCGTTCTGATCGAACTTGCCGCCCGCATGCACTTCGGTCATCACGATTTCCGCCGCGCTGCGTTTCGGATCGTGCTTGTCGTCCCACTTGATGCCGGTAGGAATGCCGCGGCCGTTATCGGTCACGGAGATCGAGTTGTCCGAGTGGATGGTGACGTGAATTTCGCTGCAGTGGCCGGCCAGCGCTTCGTCGATCGAGTTATCCAGCACTTCGAACACGCAGTGGTGCAGGCCGGTGCCATCCGACGTATCGCCGATGTACATGCCTGGGCGTTTGCGTACTGCTTCCAGACCTTCAAGAATCTGGATGGAGGATGCGCCGTACTGTGCAGACTGGGCGGGCTGCGATGGTGGGTTCTCGTTCGGGATCGCGGACATGGCTACCTTTAATTACAGTGAAGGATGATCGCAACGGCGTGGACTTCTCAGCGGGATCTTCGTGGCCGAAGAGGGAAAGGCATCGTCGAGAAAAGCGTCGGTCAGGCAGTTGCGGTAATCATCCTACTTGGGGGTGATTTGCTCATTTTTAAAGCAGTTTTCGCTACTTCAATCTGCGCATTTCACCCTCAAGCATCAGGAACAACAAAGCTTGCTGTGATGGCAACAAGCTCATCAGATACGCATCGGCATCACGACGTATTTGAAGTCGGGATTATCCGGTACGGTAATCAATGCCGATGAATTGGCATCGCCAAGCGCGATGTTGACGCTATCGCTCTTGAGGTTATTCAGTACGTCGAGCAGGTAGGTGACGTTGAAGCCGATATCGACGCTGTCGCCGCCGTAATCGATTTCGATTTCTTCCACTGCTTCTTCCTGATCGGCGTTGGTGGAACTGATCTTCATGCTTCCGGGCGCGACGATGCAGCGCACGCCCTTGAACTTATCGGACGTCATGATCGCGGCACGTTGCAGCGAACGCAGCAAGGCATCGCGGCCGATCGTGAAATTGTTCTTGTAGCCTTTCGGCACCACACGCGTGTAATCCGGGAACTTGCCTTCGACCAGTTTCGAAATCAGTTCGATATCGGCGAAGGTCAGCTTGACCTGATTGTTGGCGATTTCCAGATCGACCGGCTGGTCGTTTTCTTCCAGCAGGCGTTGCAGTTCGAGGATGGTCTTGCGCGGGATGATGACTTCCTGGCGCGGGAATTCCTGCTCAGTCGCGACCTGGCAGAACGCGAGGCGGTGACCATCGGTAGCAACCGCGATGACGTTCTTGCCGTCGACGACCAGCAGCAGGCCATTCAGGTAATAACGAATGTCTTGCTGCGCCATCGAGAAGTGCACCATGTTGAACAGGTGCTTCAAGGTTTTCTGCGGCAGCGTGACCTTGGCGTTGAATTGTTCAGCTTGCGCGACCGTCGGGAATTCCTCCGCGGCCAGCGTCTGCAATGCAAAGCGCGACTTACCGGATTGCACGGTCATGCGCTTGTTGGTCAGCGAGAGCGAAACGTCGCCGGAATCGGGCAGGGCACGTAGGATGTCCAGCAGCTTGCGTGCAGCGACCGTGGTCGATGTGACGTCGTTGCCGCTACCGACTTGCGCGTGCGTGGTGATCTGCACTTCGATGTCGGTCGACAGGAAAGAAACGCGCTCGCCATCCTTGCGAATGAGGATATTGGCCAGAATCGGCAATGTGTGCCGACGCTCGACAATACCACTCACAATCTGCAACGGACGCAAAAGCGCATCTCGCTGGGTTTTGACCAATTGCATAGTTAGATCCTTATCGATAGTTAACGGATGCGGTGTTCATACAACCAATGCCTGGAGCACAACCTGCTGCGCGCCTGAACCGGCGGTCCGGCGATTCAGGCTTTGTCTCCTCGACTCCGGGCGATGTGTTCATTCAGTCGCCGCCGTTCGTATTGTTCTATTCGTGAGTCGCATTCGCGATGACGATCTTGTGGACCGCGCACGCCAAACTGCATCCCGTATTTTGACAGAAACATGTGCCCCGGAAACGCGCCTAGGCCGGTTTTTGTCCCTTCGTGATTTATACAGCGCTATCCACCACTTATCCCGCGGATATGCACAAACTTATCCACAGCACGATAGGCAACTGTTGATAACTTTTTCTTACCCCTTCAAGGTCTGTTCGAGCACATGCAGCTCGTGATTGCATTCGGGGCTTTTCGCACGATCGGCAGCAATCTTGCGGACCGCATGCAACACGGTCGTGTGATCGCGGCCGCCAAACAGCTCGCCGATTTCCGGCAGGCTTTTTTGCGTCAGTTCTTTGGCGAGATACATTGCGATCTGGCGCGGACGGGCAATATTGGCCGGGCGCTTTTTCGAATACATGTCGGCGACCTTGATATTGAAAAAGTCGGCCACGGTCTTCTGGATGTTCTCGACCGAGATCTGACGGTTCTGGACCGACAGCAAATCTTTCAGTGCATCCTTGACCACGTCGATCGTGATGTCCTTGCCGTGGAAGCGCGAGTACGCAAGGATCTTGCGCAGCGCTCCTTCCAGTTCGCGGACGTTCGAACGTAGGTGTTTGGCAACAAAAAACGCGACGTCGTCGGAGAAGGTCGCGCCTTCGGACTCGGCTTTTTTCAGCAAAATCGCGACGCGCATTTCGAGTTCCGGCGGTTCGACGGCGACCGTCAGGCCGGAATCGAACCGCGAAATCAGCCGGTCGTCCATGCCGGTAATTTCTTTTGGATAGGTGTCGCTGGTGATGATGATCTGCTTCTTGGCGGCGATCAGCGCTTCGAACGCATAGAAGAATTCTTCCTGCGTGCGGCTCTTGCCGGCGAAGAATTGGATGTCGTCGATCAGCAACAGATCGAGCGAGTGGTAATAGCGCTTGAAGTCGTCGAAACCCTTGCGCTGGTAAGCAGTCACTACGTCGCGAACGTACTGTTCTGCGTGGATGTAGCGAATCTTGGTGTCCGGATTCTCGGCCAGTATCTGGTTGCCGATGGCGTGGATCAAGTGCGTTTTACCGAGGCCGACGCCGCCATATAAGAATAGCGGGTTATAGGAACTGCCCGGATTATTGGCGACTTGGATCGCCGCGGCGCGCGCCAATTGGTTGGCCTTGCCGGTCACGAAACTGTCGAAAGTCAGCGCAGTATTGATACGGCTTTGATCGCGGCGGGCCGGTTCGGCCGGCACCACAGGAACCGGTTCAAGCACATTGACCGGCATATCGTCGCCGTGGGAAACACCACCACCATTATTAATAGCGACCGCTGGCTTTTTGGCGGCCGACAGGCGCGGATCGAGCACGAACTGCACGTCGACCGGCGCGTCCCAGAATTCGGCGGCGAGGCTGGTGATGCGGCTGGCGAACTGGGTCTTGACCCAATCGAGCTTGAAGCGGTTTGGCGCGGCGATGCGCAGGGTGCCGTCCTCGTAATCAAGCGGTGCCAGCGGCTTGATCCAGGCGCTGTATTGTTGCGGCGTCAATTCCTGCTCTAAACGGGCGGAGCAGCTTTGCCAGAATTCTTCCATGAATCTTCTAATAATTAGTCATGCCGGTGGATCCGATGCGCCATGCCAAAAGGCACGACCCGCACTTAACTTGCTGCGGGGAGAACCGATCGCTGAAGCAACGGCTGTCGTCCTGCGCCCGGGTGAATCAACGATTTCGCGTTTCCCAAGCCCTTTCGCGTCTCGATCGAAAGGGGACGACACCATGCTTTTTCAGCAATCGGCTGGCCGGAAATTGGCTGTTTGGCATTCCCTGGCCTGGCCGCGCGTCGCGCTATTCTACCCGCGACCGGGCTAGTTATCCACAGGCCGGACGTTAATTTCGATGGTTTTCTTCTTGCGAAAACCGTGCTAGCCAATTGACAGCGCACAGCAAAGTACTGTCTAATTCAGGGTTCACTACCCTGGATGTTGGTACGTTGTGTTGTTCGCCGGACCGGCATCAGCAGCATGCACCAGCTGCCACGCACTTCGGATGGCGATGGGCGCGTGACTTCCGATTTTATTTTCAGCCGATTAGCGAGAACCAATAATGAAACGTACTTATCAACCTTCCGTTGTACGCCGCAAGCGCACCCATGGCTTCCGCGTCCGTATGGCAACCCGCGGTGGCCGCGCTGTGCTGAACGCACGTCGCGCCAAAGGCCGCAAGCGCCTCGCTGTCTAAGCGAATGGCGTGACCGGCGATCGCTCGCTCGACTTTGCACGCGATCGGCGGATCGTTAAAACGGATGAATTTTCATCCGTTTTTCGTTTGCGGCCCGTACAGCGCACACCGCATTTCGTCCTTTACACACGCAAAACCGATCTGCCGCATGCCCGTCTCGGCGTGGTCGCTGCAAAGCGACTGGCGCCACGCGCCGTGACACGCAATACGATCAAGCGCGTGACGCGCGAACTGTTTCGTCAGGCCGAACTGCCGCCTATCGACTGCATCGTTCGCCTGTCGCAACCGGTCAACACAAAAAAAGAGGCAGCGACGAACGCCGCTCTGAAGACACTGCTGCGCGAAGAGCTGACGCGGCTGTTTGCCTCGCAGCGCCTGCCGCAGGCAATGACGGCTTCGCCGGAGACGACGCCATGAAAACCCTGTTGCTGTTACTGGTTCGCGGCTATCAACTGGTCATCAGTCCTTTCCTCGGCCAGAATTGCCGCTTTTATCCGAGCTGCTCGCACTACGCGCTGGAAGCGATCGGCCGGCATGGCGCGATGAAGGGCAGCTGGCTGGCGACGAAGCGCCTTTGCAAATGCCATCCCTGGCATCCGGGCGGAGTCGATCCGGTTCCGGAACACTCAACCACATCGACAACCGCTTGCGGTTGCGGCCATTCCTGATTAACGACTGAAGACATTATGGATATCAAACGTACCATCCTGTGGGTTGTGTTTTCGTTCTCGCTGCTGACGCTGTGGGACAACTACAACCGCTACACAGGCAAGCCGTCGATCTTCTTCGACAAGCCGGCCGCAACGCAGACTGCCTCCGCACCGAACAACGCCAGCGGCACTGCCGCGACGGCGACGCCGAAAGCTGACGTACCGACCACCGCTGCAACCGCGAACAGCGGCGTGCCAGGTGTTGCCGCTCCTGCTGCGAAGAGCGAGCGCATCACCATCACGACGGACCTCGTGAAGGCCGACATCGATACCGCCGGCGGCATCGTCAGCCGCCTTGAATTGCTGAAGCATCACGAAAGCGGCGATGCCAGCCAGGACGTGGTCTTGTTCGACAGCAGCGCAACGCGCACCTATCTGGGGGAAACCGGACTGATCGGCGGCGCTTACCCGAATCACAAAACGATCTTCTCCGTACAGGCCGGCCCGCGCACGCTTGGCGATGCCGATGCGCTGCAGGTGGTGCTGACCGCGCAGCAGGGCGGCGTAAAGCTGGTGAAGACCTTCACCTTCAAGCGCAACGACTACCGCATCGATGTCAAACATGAAGTGATCAACGAAACCGGCGCGCCGATCTCGCCTTCGCTGTATCTGCAACTGGTGCGCGACGACGCCAAGTCGCCGAACGAATCGCATTTCTACAGCACCTTCACCGGCCCCGCTGTTTACACCGACGAAGACAAGTTCCAGAAAGTGACCTTCGACTCGATCGGCAAGGGCAAGGACAGCCACGCGACCAAATCCAACAACGGCTGGATCGCGATGGTGCAGCACTATTTCGTGTCCGCCTTCGTACCGCCCGCCGGCGCGCAGCGCGACATCTTTACCAAGAAACTGGACAACAACCTGTATGCCGTCGGCACCATCTTGCCGCTGGGTGCGATCGCACCGGGCGCCAGCAAGACGATGGACGCGACGCTGTATTCCGGCCCGCAGGAATCCAAGCGCCTGGAAGAGGTCGCACCCGGCTTCGAGCTGGTCAAGGACTACGGTTGGCTGACCATCATCGCGCGTCCGATCTTTTGGCTGATGACGCACATCCATCAGCTTCTCGGCAACTGGGGGTGGACCATCATCGTGCTGACCATCGTGATCAAGCTCGTGTTCTTCCCGCTGTCGGCCGCCGGCTATCGCAGCATGGCGAAGATGAAGCTGGTCACGCCGAAGATGACCGAGATCCGCACCCGCTACAAGGGCGAGCCGCAGAAGATGAACGCGGCGATGATGGAGCTGTACAAGAAGGAAAAGATCAATCCGCTCGGCGGCTGCCTGCCGATGGTGATCCAGATCCCGGTCTTCATTTCGCTGTACTGGGTGCTGCTGGCCAGCGTCGAGATGCGCAATTCGCCGTGGCTGTGGATTCATGATCTGGCGTCGCCCGATACGCTGTTTGGTGCCTTCCACATCGGCTCGTTCTACGTCACGATCGGTATCCTGCCGATCCTGATGGCGGTCTCGATGTTCGTGCAGACGAAAATGAATCCGACGCCGCCGGATCCGGTGCAAGCCAAGCTGATGACCTTCATGCCGATCGCGTTCTCGATCATGTTCTTCTTCTTCCCGGCCGGCCTCGTGCTGTACTGGGTCGTGAACAACATCCTGTCGATCGCGCAGCAATACACGATCAACCGCGCGCTCGGCATCAAAAAAGACGCGTAAGCGAAACGTCTTCAAAAAAAGCCCGTGCATGTCACGGGCTTTTTTATTTGCTTGCTCACGCTGAGCTCATGCCAGCCGGCGGTCACACCTGCACCAGGCCGCCGTCCACGAAGAATTCGGCGCCAGCGACAAAGCTTGCGTCGTCCGAGGCCAGGAAAGTGACGACTTTCGCGATTTCGTCCGGATCTCCGACGCGACCCAGCGGTACTTCCGTAGCGAGATAGTCAAGCAAACCTTGCTGCTGTGCCGCATCCGAACCAGCGAGGCCAACCAGGCCCGGCGTTTTGACAGGGCCTGGGCTGACGACATTGACACGGATGCCGCGCTCTTTCAGATCCAGCGTCCAGCTGCGCGCCAGGTTGCGCACCGCTGCTTTGGATGCGCCGTATACGCTAAAGCTCGCAGTGCCGCTGGAACCGGCGGTGGAGCCGGTCAGGATGACCGATGCGCCGTCGCGCAATAACGGAAGCGCCTTTTGCACCGTGAAGATGACGCCCTTGACGTTGCTCGCGAACGTATCGTCGACTTGTTCTTCCGTGATCGCACCCAGCGGCAGCATGGTGCCGCCGCCTGCATTGGCAAACAGCACATCGATCTGCGCATGCTTCTGTTGAACGGCGTCATACAGGCGGTCGATATCGGCAAGCTTGGACATGTCGCCGCGCACACCGGTCGAGCGCACGCCGATCGCTTTCACAGCCTTGTCCAGTTCTTCCTGTCGACGACCGGTGATAAAGACCGATGCGCCGAGGTCGGCGAAGCGCTTGGCGGTAACGAATCCGATGCCCGAAGTACCACCGGTGACGACAACGACTTTGTTTTCAAACTGTGCATTCATGTTGTTCTCCTTAAAGATCGCGACACGCTGTCGCATGGGAAGTATCATGAATGTGGAACAAAGTTCGCGGTAGCCGTCCAAAATGGATATCAGCGTTCCATTTATGGAACAATAGCGGCATGCGCGATCTGAACGACTACTTGCTGTTCGCCGAAGTGGTGATGAGCGGCAGCTTTGCCGCAGCCGGCCGCAAGCTGCACATGCCGAAGTCCACATTGAGCCGCCGTATTGCGGCGCTCGAGAGCCGCCTGGGCGTACGCCTGATCGAGCGCTCGACGCGTCGCTTCCGCGTGACCGAAGTGGGACAAGCGTTTTACGAACGTTGCCGCGCCATCATGCTCGATGTGGAGCAGGCAGAGTCCGTCGTCTCGGAAGCAGTCGGTGAACCGAAGGGCACTGTGCGCTGCAGCTGTCCGCTGGGCCTGGTTGAAACCTTGTCGCCCACGCTATCGGCTTTTCTGACTGCCTACCCGAAGGCGCAACTACAACTCGTTGCTGTGGATCGTCCGGTTGATCTGATCGAGGAGCGTATTGATGTCGCGATTCGCGTGCGCACGCAGCTCGATACGGATGCCGCGCTGATCGTGCGTACGCTCGCGCGGTCGCGGCGCATTCTGGTCGCGGCACCCGCTTTGGCGAATCGTTGCGCGAACGAGGATCTGTCGCGCTTGTCCGAACTTCCCACGTTGGGGACAGCCGACCACGGTGAGGCGATTACCTGGGAATTTTCCGGACCGGACGGGGAAGCACGCACCGTCGTGCACCAGCCGCGAATGGCCTGCGCCGATTTTGCCGCCGTACGCAATGCAGCCGTGGCGGGATTGGGAGTCGCGCTATTGCCAGACCACGCCTGTGCATGCGAGCTGAAGGACGGCCGTCTGGTGCAGCTCTTTCCGCAGTGGCAAACAACGGAAGGCATCGTCCACATGGTCTTTACGACGCGGCGCGGACTGCCACCCGTGGTGCGTGCCTTCATCGACCATATCGCCGAAGCGTTTCGTCGTGATGCTCTGACGGGTACGTGATGACGTCGCACGCACGCAATGCGCGTTGTTGCACTCTGCATTTGAACAACACAGTGAACACACATAGAATGACTCATGAACTTTGATTCCTCACCTATCGCGGCAATCGCGACAGCTCCGGGCCGCGGTGGCATTGGCGTCGTGCGCATCTCCGGCAAAAATCTCTCTGGCATCACTGAAGCGGTTCTCGGCAAGGAAAAGGCCGCGGCGCTGCAGCCACGTCATGCGACCTACCTCAGCTTTCTCAATGAAGACGGCAGCGTGATCGACCAAGGTTTGGCGATTCGCTTCAGGGCGCCGCACTCCTACACCGGCGAAGACGTCCTCGAACTACAGGGCCACGGCGGTCCGGTCGTGCTGCAGATGCTACTGGCGCGCGTCTTGAAGGCCGGCGCCGATATCGGCTTGCGCATTGCGCAGCCGGGCGAGTTCACGCATCGCGCCTTCCTCAACAATAAGCTCGATCTCGCACAGGCCGAAGCCGTGGCCGACTTGATCGAAGCCTCGACCGAAGCCGCCGCAAAGTCGGCATCGCAATCGCTATCCGGCGCGTTCTCGAAAACGATTCAGGAACTTGTAGATCGTGTGACGCACCTGCGCATGCTGGTCGAAGCAACACTGGACTTTCCGGAAGAGGAAATCGATTTCCTGCAGCAGTCCGACGCGCGCGGTCAACTGGACGGCATACGCGAAACTCTGCAGCGCGTGTTCCAGGCCTCCGCGCAAGGCGCGCTGCTGCGCGACGGCTTGAACATCGTGCTGGCGGGACAACCGAACGTCGGCAAGTCGTCATTGCTGAACGCGCTCGCCGGCAGCGACATCGCGATCGTCACACCGATCGCCGGCACCACGCGCGACAAGGTAGTGGAGACGATCCAGATCGAAGGCATACCGATCAACGTGATCGATACGGCCGGCATCCGCGATGCGGCGGATGCGGCAGATGAAGTCGAGCGCATCGGCATCGAACGCACGTGGGCAGCCGTGCAGAAGGCCGATGTGATCGTTCATATGCTCGACGCCAGTCGCGGCCCGACGCGCGAAGACGAAGACATCGTCGCGCGCTTTCCGGCCAACGTGCCGGTGATCCGCATCTGGAACAAGATCGATCTATCCGGCCACCGGCCTACGGTTGATCGCATGCCGGACGCCACGCACATTTACCTATCGGCGACGGATCTGGCCGGCATGGACCTGCTGCGCAAGGAACTGCTGCGCCTGATCGGCTGGCAGCAGACCGGCGAGTCGCTTTACCTCGCGCGCGAACGCCACCTGATTGCCTTGAAATCGGCGCACGATCATCTCGAACTCGCCGCAGAACACGCCGCGCACGACAACGAGCGGAGCGCACCGGCGCTCGATCTTTTCGCCGAAGAATTGCGGCTGGCGCAGGAGCGCCTGTCCAGCATTACCGGCGAATTCACTTCCGACGATCTGCTCGGCGTGATCTTCAGCCGCTTCTGTATCGGCAAATAGATTACGACTCTTTCCTGTTGCGCGACCGGCACCAGCGCTTCTACGCGCTGGATTACGCTTTGTCAGCGTTTCTTCATACCACCGCGTGACATGCGCGCTAGCATGCAGCGAGAAACAGGTTGGCGGTGATGGCACCTGTTTCGGAGTGAAGCGGGCCTGATCATCATCCCCGAGACGCATGCATTTGCTTCTTGCCGGAGAAGTCAGGCCGAGATTCCAACATCGCGCAATACCTAGATCGCGGCCTTGCCGATCGACGAAAGTCTTCGTCCTGCGAGCCTCATCGGAGATTGGTCGAGACACCGGTAGCCAGCCGGGGGAATATCAGCCGTTCCTGTCTGGCATAGACGCATGCGGGACCTTTGCTGAGATAGGTGCTTTTCGGCGACAATGTCGCCATAGGCCAGCGCCTGCCGCCTTGCGCGGCAGAAAGCGCACAGCCGCATCGCATCTCACTTTCTGCATTTACGACGCCATGCCTACATCATCCAAGATCATTTACACCTTGACCGACGAAGCTCCTGCACTAGCAACGTATTCGCTGCTGCCCATCGTCGAAGCGTTTGCACGCTCCTCCGGCATCGCGGTTGAAACGCGCGATATCTCGCTGGCCGGACGTATCGTCGCGGCATTTCCCGAATATCTGACCGACAGTCAACGAATCGGTCCGGCGCTCACCGAACTCGGTGAACTGGCGACGAAGTCGGAAGCAAACATCATCAAGCTGCCGAACATCAGCGCATCCATTCCGCAGTTGAAGGCCGCGATCAAGGAATTGCAGCAGCAGGGCTACAAGCTGCCCGACTATCCCGAAGAGCCGAAGGACGACAAGGAAAAAGACGTCAAGGCACGCTATGACAAGGTCAAGGGCAGTGCGGTCAATCCTGTCCTGCGCGAAGGCAATTCGGATCGCCGCGCGCCGCTGTCGGTGAAAAACTATGCGCGCAAGCACCCACACAAGATGGGCGCGTGGAGCGCCGATTCGAAATCGCATGTCGCGCACATGGAGCAGGGCGACTTCTACGGCAGCGAAAAATCGACGACCGTGGCAGATGCAGGCAATCTGCAGATTGCCTTGGTTGGCAAGGATGGCAAGACCACGGTGTTGAAGGAAAAAGTCGCGGTAAAAGCGGGCGAAATCATCGATACCGCGGTGATGAGCAAGAAGGCACTCTGCCAGTTCCTGGAAGCGCAAGTGGCC
>DATAHI010000044.1:0-12964 GCA_036263255.1 Oxalicibacterium sp.
TGCCATCTGCTGGACATCGATGCGATTGCGCCGGTCTCGATCCCGCTCGAATACGACGCGGCGCGCGAAAGCTGCCCCATCGTGCGCAGTCTGCGTACCGGCGTGCCGGAACTGTTCGACCTCAGCCATATTGCGACGTTGCCGCCAGGGCTGGCGAAGCAGCGCATCACGCAAGCGTATTCACTGCCGCTGATCATCTCGGGCCAGCAGCGTCCAGTCGGCACGCTCATCGCAGCTGTCAACCCGACGCGGCGGCTGGACAGCGACTATCAGACCTTCTTCAACCTGATCGCAACGCAGGTATCGAATGCGATCCAGAACGCACGCGCTGTTGAAGAAGAAAAGCTGCGTGCCGATTTGCTGACCGAAATCGACAAGGCAAAGACCACCTTCTTCAGCAATATCAGCCACGAATTCCGCACACCGCTGACGCTGATGCTGGGACCGATCACCGATGTGCTGGCAGAGAGCGAAGAACTTTCGGTGGAGCGCCGCCGACAGATCGAGCTGGTACGGCACAACGCATTGCGCCTGCAAAAACTGGTCAACAACCTTCTCGATTTTTCGCGCTTGCAAGCGGGCCGCATGCGTGCTTCGTTTGTGCCGGTCGATCTGGCGGCGATGACGGCGGATCTCGCGAGCGGTTTTCGTTCCGCGATCGAACACGCCGGCATGCGCCTGGAAGTCGATTGCCAGCCGCTGAACGAAGCGATGTACGTCGACCCCTCGATGTGGGAAAAGATCGTGCTGAATCTTCTGTCGAACGCGTTCAAGTTCACGTTCGCCGGGTCGATTACCGTTCGGTTGTACCAGTCGGGTGACCACGTGGTACTGGAAGTCGCCGATACCGGTGTCGGTATTCCGGCGGCTGAGCTGCCGCGCTTGTTCGAGCGCTTTCACCGCGTGGAAGAAAGTCGCGCGCGCACGCATGAAGGATCCGGGATCGGCCTGGCTCTGGTGCAAGACCTGGTCGCGCTGCATGAAGGCGAAATTTCCGTCGTCAGCGAGGAAAACTGCGGCAGCACCTTCTCGGTTCGCATTCCGGCCGGGACTTCGCATCTCGATCCGAAACAGATCAGCCTTGCGCTCGCCGAACGCGACCGTTCATCGGTCATGGAGGCTTACGTGACCGAGGCGGAAAAATGGGTGCAGCACGCTCCCGCCGACGATATTGGTGCAGACGACGGGATGTCGATACGGCAAAGCATCGTGCCGCTGCTGCCCGACGCCGCACGCATTCTCGTGGCGGACGATAACGCCGACATGCGGCACTATCTGAAGCAGCTGCTGCAACACCGCTGGCATGTCGAGACAGTGCCCGACGGTGAGCTGGCTCTCGCGGCAGTGCGAAGGCAACGCCCGGACGTGATCCTGTCCGACGCGATGATGCCTCGACTGAACGGCTTCGAACTGTTGAACGCGCTGCGTGCCGACAATGCAACGGCCGACATTCCCTTCTTCCTGCTCTCCGCGCGCGCCGGGGAAGAAGCGCGCGTCGAAGGCTTGCAGGCCGGCGCCGACGAGTATCTGGTCAAGCCCTTTTCAAGCCGCGAACTGATCGCGCGCATCGAAGCAGCGCTGGTACGCCGCCACATTCGCCGGATCGAAGATGCCTTTGCGCAGCGCATGCACTCGGTGTTCGAGCAGGCCCCGGTGGCGATTGCCATCACGCGCGGACCGGATCACGTGTTCGAACTGGCCAATCCGCGCCACATGGAACTAGTTGGGCATCGTCCTCTCGTCGGTCTCAATTTCCGAGAAGCTTTTCCCGAGCTGGAAAAACAGAACGTCTATCACCTGATGGACGACGCATATCGCAGCGGCAAGGCCGTCGTCGGCGAGCTAAACCGCGTGCAACTGCGGCGCGGCCCTGACGGACGCATGGAGGAATGCTTCTTCAATTTCGTGCACCAGCCGCTGTTCGATTATTCCGGTAACGTCGAAGGCATCGCCATCGTCTCCTTCGAGGTGACCGAACTCGCCAATGCGCGGCGCGCGGCCGAATCCGCCAATCGCGCGAAGGATGAGTTCCTCGCAATGCTCGGGCACGAACTGCGCAATCCGCTCGCCCCGATCATCACCGCGCTCCAGTTGATGCGGCTGCGCGGCGTGACGGTCGCCAAGAAGGAGCGCGACATCATCGAGCGCCAGGCGCGCCATCTGGTTGCTCTGGTCGACGATCTGCTCGACGTATCGCGTGTCACGCAAGGCAAGGTTCAATTGCGCAAGATCCCGATCGAAGTCGCGGAGATTGTCGCGAAGGCACTTGAGACCAGCGGTCCGTTGCTGGAGGAAAAACGGCATCGCGTGGAAATCGATGTGCCGGCTACCGGCCTGCGTATCAATGCCGACGCTGAGCGGATGGCGCAGGTGGTTGCCAATCTGTTGACCAACGCTGCCAAGTACACCGAGCCGGAAGGCCGTATCGAAATCGAGGCGTACGGCGACGGTAGCGATGCCGTCATCAGCGTGCGTGACAACGGCATCGGCATTTCCGCCGACATGCTGCCGGCAGTGTTCGATACCTTCGTGCAGGAGCAGCAGGCGCTGAACCGCTCGCGCGGCGGGCTCGGGCTCGGCCTTGCGATCGCGAAAAGCATGACGCTGCTGCACGACGGAACGATCGCGGCGCACAGTGCCGGCACCGACCGGGGCAGCACTTTCGTGGTGCGCATTCCGCTGGCGACAGAATCGACGGCGGGCGAATCGTTGCCGGAGCTGCAGAACGGAACGGAAGCGCCGGCGCAGGAGGGCTTGCGCGTACTGATCGTCGACGACAACCTGGATGCTGCGCAGTTGCTGGCGGAGGCGCTCGCGCTGCACGGCCATCGCACGATGCTCGCGCACGACGGCGCAAGCGCATTGCACCTGCTCGATGCGGCACAGTCCGAAGGACTCCCCGATGTGGCCTTGCTCGACATCGGCCTGCCAATCATGGATGGCTACGAACTGGCTCGCCGCCTGCGTTGCTTGCCGGAGGGCGGCGACATCTATCTTGTCGCCGTCACGGGCTATGGGCAAAAGAACGACCAGCAGCAGGCGCTCGACGTCGGCTTCGATTGCCATATGGTCAAGCCGGTCGACATGAAACAGCTGGACGACTGCCTGCGCAAACGCCAAGCGGAAATCGCACGCAAGTCTGCCGGGCACTGATACGCGCACCCGGCGACGCGGTATCATGGCGGCCGACTCCGGTTCGCCCTCCCTTTCCATGCTGATCAAACGCAAATCCATCGAAGCCGATGCCAATCTGAAAAGCGGCCCTGGCAGGAAGAAGACATCCGACGCTTCCTCGCCCGCCAAACCCGTCCGCAAGCCGAAGTTCGCACCGGTCACCTTGTCCGAACAGTTCGGCATACGCTATCTGCACTTCGGCACCGAATGGGTGCAAGGCGCGATGCGCATTGCCAAACCGGACTGGATCGAGCTCGAATACGCACAGCAGATGATGACGTGGATGCTGTTCATCGAACAACCCGCGCACATTGTGCAGCTCGGCCTGGGCACCGGCGCGCTGACGAAGTTTGCGTACAAGCGCTTTCCGCAGGCGCAAGTGACAGCTGTCGATCTCAACCCCGCCGTGATTCAAATCTGTCAATCGATGTTCAAGCTGCCGCCAAATGACGAGCGTCTGAACGTGATCGAAATGGATGCGCTCGAATACGTGAACGATCCGGCGCATCATGGCCGCATCGACGTGCTGCAGGTCGATTTGTACGACGCGACCGCGCGCGGCCCGGTGCTCGACACGCCGGCTTTCTACCAGGCGTGCTCGGAATGCCTGACCGCGCAAGGCATCATGACGGTCAACCTGTTCGGCGATCATCCCAGCTATGCGAAGAACCTGAGCGCGATGCATTTCGCTTTTGACACCATCATCACCCTGCCCGAGGTGCATGAAGGGAATGTGGTCGCCATTGCCTTCAACACCACACCGGAGATCGACGTTCCTGCCCTGTACGAACGCGCCGCACAGATCACTGCTGCCACGCGAATGCCGGCAAAGTCGTGGGTGAACGGCATCAAGGCGTGGCAATCGCAACACTAGAAAGACAAGATCGAGTCAATATCGCGCAGCCGTGTGATAGCATCGAAAACGCCTTGCAGCCCTCTATTCTCACGGGTCATCACCATGTCGACTGTCGCCTCCGCCTTACCGCAATCGTCGGGAAAATCCGCACCGCAAAAGCTGGATATGCAGCTGATTTTCTCGTGGCTGCTGGCCGACGGCTTCGTGCTGAAGGACGACGTGAAAAAGCTGTACACACAGGCGCAGGTGATCCACAAGAATGCGCCGGCCGCGATGCATCCGCTGGTGGCGGTCGCGCAGTGCAAGATCGCCTCTGCCAAGACGCCGCATCACCTGCTCACGTTGGACTGGCTCTCTGAATGGTTGGGCGGCAAGGTCAAGCTGCCCTTCTTCCGCATCGATCCTCTGAAAATCGATTTCACCAAAGTGGCCGACGTGATGTCGGCCTCATACGCTGCGCGCTTTCACATCCTGCCGGTCGAACTGACGCCGAACGAGCTGGTGGTCGCCACCTGCGATCCCTTCAACGTGGAATGGGAGCCGGAGATCGCGAAGATCTCGCGCCGCAACGTTAAGCGTGTGATCGCCAATCCGCTCGACATCGACCAGTACACGACGCAATTCTTCACGCTCGCCAAATCGATCAAAAGCGCGAAGAAGATGAACGGCCAGGACGTTGCGCTGCGCAACAACTTCGAGCAGCTGGTCGAACTCGGCAATCACAAGCAGGTCGATGCCAACGACCAGCACATCGTCAACATCGTCGACTGGCTGTGGCAATACGCATTCGAGCAACGCGCGTCGGATATCCACCTCGAACCGAAGCGCGAATTCTGCGCGATCCGTTTCCGCATCGACGGCGTGCTGCACCAGGTCTACCAAGTGCCGGCGGTCGTGATGATCGCGATGACCGCACGCATCAAGCTGCTAGGCCGCATGGACGTGATCGAGAAGCGCCGCCCACAGGACGGCCGCATCAAGACGCGCATGAACAATGGCCAGGAAATCGAGTTGCGTCTGTCCACCATGCCGACGGCCTTCGGCGAGAAGCTGGTGATGCGTATCTTCGATCCGGAAGTGGTAGTGAAATCGCTGCCGGAACTCGGCTTTCCGCCGGACGATGCCGAGCGCTGGGACAACCTCACCACGCGACCGCACGGCATTATCCTCGTCACCGGCCCGACAGGTTCCGGCAAGACCACGACGCTGTACACCACGCTGAAAGCGCTGGCAACGAGCGAGGTCAACGTCTGCACGGTGGAAGATCCAATCGAGATGGTCGAACCTTCATTCAACCAGATGCAGGTGCAGCACGGCATCGATCTTTCCTTCGCCGACGGCGTGCGCGCGCTGATGCGGCAGGACCCGGACATCATCATGGTCGGCGAGATCCGCGATCTGGAAACGGCCGAGATGGCGATCCAGGCCGCGCTGACCGGTCACCTGGTGCTGTCGACGCTGCACACCAATGACGCGCCTTCCGCCGTGATGCGTCTGCTCGAACTTGGCGTGCCCTACTATCTGCTGGAAACTACGCTGATCGGCATCATGGCGCAGCGCTTAACCCGCACTCTCTGCAGCCACTGCAAGTCGCCGGACGGCGAGATCGAGGACGACATATGGGCAAGCCTCGTCGAAGGCCGTGACATTCCGAAACCCAAGACGATCTATCGTCCGGTCGGCTGCCCTGAATGCCGCCAGACCGGTTACCGCGGCCGCACGGGCCTGTATGAATTGCTGAGTGTCACGCAACCGTTCTCCCGACTGATCAAGGCCGAAACCGATATTCATGCATTGAAACAGCAAAGTATTACCGACGGCATGAAGCCGTTGCGTGTGGCCGGCGCGTTGAAGATCGTAGAAGGTTTGACGACGGCGGAAGAGGTGTTGAAGGTCACGACTGCGCAGACCTGACACGCTGCCGTTCTCGCGGGGTCGAGTTCAGGCACTTGCCGTTGCGGATCAGCCCTACGGCATCATGTTGAGAAACGGTACCGGCAAGCGGCAATGCTTGCTCACGATGCCGTGTTCCATCCCAAGCCGAGACTCTTCTGCAGCGACGCAAAATCCTTAAGCAGCTCCGCCTGACCTTCAATCGTGTTCTGCTGCACTGTGCACAAACTGCGTTCGGCATCGAGCAAATCGATCAAGCTGGCCGTGCCTGCATTGCGGCGTTGCTGCATCAGTGCAGCCATGTGCCGAGCCGCTTCCTCTTGCGCCAATAGTTTCAGCACGCTGTCGCGCTGGTAACCGTAACGCGACAGCGAGGTGTTTGCATCGCGCAGGGCCGACAACACGGTGCCTTGGTATTGGGCCAGCGCCACATCACGCCCGGCTTCAGCGCCGTGCACGGCGGCCCTGGTACGACCAAAGTCGATGAAATTCCATGACAGGTAAGGCACCCCAAGCAGAGTTGCATTACTGGCCCGTACCAGATGCGACGGACTGTCGCCGCTGAAACCGATATTGCCGAATAGCGTCAGCTTCGGAAAATAATCGGCTTTCTTCTCACCGATCTGCGCGTTGCTCGACGCGAGCCTGCGTTCGGCGGCGCGAATATCGGGACGATGCCTGACCAGATCGGCCGGGTCGCCGATTGCGACCGTTTGCGGCAGCGCCGGCAAGGCTTTGGGTGCAGCAAGTTCGCTGTCCAACGCGCCTGGTGTGCGGCCGGTCAGCAGCGCAAGCTGATCGAGCGCTGCAGCAATCGCCGCGTCGATCTGATTCAGCGCTGCCTGATCACCTTGCAGTTGCGACGCCATCTGCTCGACTTCGTCCGCGGTCGCCACACCGCGTTCACGGCGCTGCTGCGTGAGCATCAGCATCTGCTGGTCGTAAGCGGATGTTTGCTGCACCAGGACGCGACGCTGCTGCTGTGCACGCAGTTCGATATAAGCGCTTACTACTTCTGCCGCAAGCGAGACCTGGGCATCGGCCAGATCGGCTTCCACCGCTTCCGATTCTGCCGCGGCCGCTTCCACTGCACGGCGTGTGCCGCCGAACAGATCGGCTTCCCAGGTCGCATCGAAGCCCGCAACGTAAAGCTTGGTTGTGTGCTGCTGATCGGTGCCTGGTCCTGTCTGGAGTACCGCAGCCGCGGCGGTACCGCCGATGGTCGGCAAGCCTTGCGTTTCCTGCTGGCGGAGGCTCGCGCGCGACTGGCGCAGTCGCGCCGTGGCGGCATGCAGATCCGGACTATCGGCCAGCGCCGCATCGATCAGTGCATCGAGCTGCGCATCGTTCAACACCCGCCACCAGGCAGCCACAGGCTTCTGCGCAACAACGCCGTTGGCCGGTGCACGTGCAAAGGTGCTCGCGTTCAGCGCATCGCCTGCGACGTCCGGTGCGCCTCGATAATCGGGACCGACGGTCACGCATCCGCCGAGGCCGAGCAGGGCCAGCGCCAGTGAACTTCGCAGTATCGGGGAACGAATCATCACGCTTTCCTTCTTCAATCAATGTCCGGCATCGGCGACGGGTGCCGCACCGGGCTTCGGCGTTTTCAGCAACAGCGCCAGTGGAATGCAGAACAGCAAAGCCATGGCCAGCGCGTAAAAGGTTTCGGAATAGGTAATCACCGCCGCCTGTTGCTGAATCTGCAGTGCGAATTGGCCGAGCGCCTGCATCTTTGCATAGGCCATGTCGCCCACCGTGCTGAAATGGCTGGCTGCCATGGCCGAAATGCGTTCCTGCCCGAGCACCGAATTGGCAGTGACCGTCTCGCGGATCATGTCGTTGTGCAGCACGTTGCGGCGATCGATGAAGGTGCCGATGATCGCCAGTCCGACCGAACCGCCCAGATTGCGTGCCATGTTGTAGAGACCGGCTGCCTCTCCTGATTCTTCGCGCGATACCGCCGTCATCGAAGCCTGGTTCAACGGCATCAATGCCAGCATCTGCCCGACGCCGCGCAGCAGTTGCGACAGCGTGAAGTCATGCCCCACGCTTTGCGCAGTCAGATTGGTATCGAGCAGACAGCTTCCGGCAAAGCACAGCAGCCCCGCAATCACCATGATGCGAAAATCGACTTTGCCCAGCATGCGCGGCAGGATCGGCATCATGAGGAAAGCCGGCAGCCCCGCCAACAGCATCACCTGCCCGGCTTGCTCGGCGTTGTAACCGGCAATCAGGCTGAGGAATTGCGGCACTAGATACGACACGCAGTACAGACCGGCGCCGACCGTGAACACGATGAAGATCACGCTCGCATAGCTTTTGTTTTTCAGCAGGGACAAACGCAGGATGGGCCGCTCGACAAACATCTGCGACAGCGCCACCAGCACCATGCCGGCAGCCGACAGCAACGAAAGGCCGACGATCATGTGCGATTCGAACCAGCGCTCGCGCTGGCCTTCTTCCAGCACCGCGGTCAGGGTGCTGAGACCCACTGCGAGGCCGACGATACCGAGCCAATCTGCATTGAAGAATTCCGCATACTTCGGCTTGTCGGCCTTCAGCCCTCCGAGCAGCAGCGCGATCAGCGCTGCGCACACCGGCACATTGATGAAGAAGCACCAGCGCCAACTGACGTTTTCGGTCAACGAACCGCCAAGCACGGGGCCCAGCAGCGGTCCCAGCAACACGATCAGTCCGAACACCGTCATGCCGATCGGCAGTTGCTTGCGCGGAAGGCGGGTACGGATAATGGTCTGCCCAGTCGGAATCATTGCGCCGCCGGTAAAGCCCTGCCCAATACGCGCGATGATCAGCATGAGCAAGCTGTTCGACAACCCGCACAGCATCGAAAAACCCGTAAACAACGCCGCATTCCCGAGCAGGAAATTACGCAGGCCGAATACGCGCGTCAGCCATGCAGCGAGCGGAATCATCACGATTTCCGACATCAGATAGCCAGTCGCGATCCAAGTGCCTTCGGTGCCGGTTGCGCCGACCGAGCCCTGTATCTGAGGCAGCGCGGAATTGGTGATCGAGATGTCGAGCGTGGCCATCAGCGCGCCGAGCCCGCCTGCCGCAACGGCGATCCAGTCGCTGACGCTTGCGCGCTCCTCGTGCGCGCCGGAGTGCGCAGCCGCAGCATCAGCCACGCTGGTTCTCCTGCGGGCTGTTCGATTGCGGGCTCTGTGTCGTGCGCTGATCCTGCGTTCCATCGTGCTTGGTGTCGACATCGACCGTCACCGATAGACCGGGCAGCAGTCGTTCGCGCGTCTGCGCATCGGCCTGCAGACGTATGCGTACCGGCACGCGCTGGACAATTTTCGTGAAGTTGCCGGTCGCGTTCTCCGGCGGCAGCAGCGCAAACTGCGCGCCAGTGCCCGGCGAGAAACTCTCGATCACGCCGTGCAAATCCAGGTCCGGCATGGCATCGATATGAATTTCCGCTGCCTGGCCGATACGCATGCGGCCGATCTGCGTTTCCTTGAAATTGGCGACCAGATACGTCTGCTGGATGGGTACGATCGTCATCATGCGTGTACCCGGTTGCGCGAATTGGCCGACGCGCACGGTATCGTCTCCCACGCGCCCGTCGATTGCGGCGCGCACGATGGTATCGCCGACGTCAATGCTGGTCTGGCGCAAGCTGGCCTGACCGGCTTTGATCTGGGCACGCGCCTGCTCGATTTGTGCGGTATTGGCGGTCAGGCGGCTCTGCGCCGACTTGAGCCCGGCTTGCGCAGCTTCGACGTTGGCTTGCGCCTGGTCACGCGCGTTGCGCAACTCGGCCAGCTTCTCGCTGGTGGCCGCGCCCGTCACGTCGAGCGGCACGTAGCGATCCACTTCTTCCTGCGCGTGACGCAGATTCAGGCGCGCCAGCTTGACCTGTGCCTGCGCCTGTTCGATCTCAGCCTGCTCTTGCTTGATATCGGCCGTTGCGCGATCGAGATCGGCCTGCCGTGCCTCGATGGTCGCCTGCGCCTGATCGAGCTGCGCCTGGTACTGGCGATTATCCAGCCGGACCAGCGGATCGCCCTTCTTCACGCTCTGATTCGATTTGACATAGACCTCCGCGACATATCCGGCGACCTTCGGCGCCACGACTGTCGAATCCGCCTGCAAGTACGCGTCGTCGGTACTCTCGATGAAGCGCCCGCTGACCCACCAGTAAATTCCCCAGATCAGCGCGGCGATCAAAGCGATGACACCGGCCAGCAGCAAAATGCGGGAACGTCTGCGCGGTGCCGGCCGTTTGCCGCCACTTGTGGGAGAGGACGGCAATTCTTCTGAACTTGTCGGCATGCTGAGCGCTCCAAATTATTCCAATCGGAACAATTCTATCGTTTGGAAGATATCTGTCAAGTGATATATTTCGCTTTGACAGCGAAATGCGAGGAAAGGATATGAGGAAGACGCGTTTGCGGCATCCGCCCGAGGGCGGCTATGCCCGTGGTGACGAAACCCGGCGCCGCATCATCGATGCCGCGATCCGTCTGTTCGGAGAACGAGGGTTCGAAGGTGCCTCGACACGCGATATTGCGAAGCTCGCGGGGGTCAATGCCCCGGCGTTGCAGTACTACTTCGATAACAAGGAAGGCTTGTATCGCGCGTGCGCCGAATACATTGCCGACAGCACCTGGCAGCACTTCCGCCCGTCTCTTGAAGCGGCACAGGCCGTACTGGATGCGAATGCCGGGCGGGAGGAACTGATTGATGCGTTTCACATCATTCAGGATGCCGTTGCCGACCATATCCTCCAAACCTATGACGCGCAGCACCGCCGCCTGTTCATCGCCCACGAACAGGCAGGACATGGACCGAGCATGTTGTTCGACATCATGGATCGCAACGTGAAGACGCGCATGCGCGAAGTGGCATGTGCGGTGATCTCGCGCTTGAGCGGCGTGCCGCAAAACGATCCATTGACCGTGATGCGCGTACTGACGCTACACGGTCAGATCGCGGTCTTCAGCCTTGCGCACAAGTCGACGCTGTCCTCGCTCGGCTGGGACAGCCTGAACGAGGAGCGCCTGGCATTCCTGAAGAAGACCGTGCGTGAGCAGACACGCATCCTGCTGGACAGCTGGTCAGCCGGAGGAACCGGCTAGACGGCGATATCGCCCCGCCAGTATGAAGATTCAGCTCAGCCCCACGCATCGTCGGGAATCGAGCCGAGTGCATTGAACGCCGGTTTACTAAACAGATATCCCTGCATCAAATCGATGCCGGCATTGCGCAAGACATCCCTTTCTGCTGCCGTTTCGATGCCTTCTGCGAGCACCTGGATATCGAGCTGCCTGGCCATCGCGACAATACCGTTCACAATGACCTGCTTGGGCTTGCTGCGATCGATATTCCGCACCAGATCCATGTCGACCTTGATGATGTGCGGCTGGTATTCCGCCAGCAGATTCAGCCCTGCAAAGCCCGCGCCGAAATCGTCGATCGCGGTACGAAAGCCCAGCCGTTCGTATTCCTTGAAGATATTGACCAGATGCGCGCGGTCCGTCACACGCTCATCTTCCGTCACCTCAAAAATGATGTTCTCCACCGGGAACCCGCAGGCCCTCGCCGCCTTCAAGGTGTTTTGTATGCAGGCCTGCGGTTGATACACCGCGTTCGGAAGGAAATTGATGGATAGCAGTTCCCGCATGCCGAGCGCCGCCGCGCCATTGACTGCCTTCACCCGGCACGCTTGATCAAAGCGATAACGGTTTTGCTCGTTCACCCTGGACAATACCGAGTAAGCAGATTCGCCACTCGGCCCGCGCACCAGGGCCTCGTGCGCGAAGACAGTCCGGTTCGCGACATTGACGATGGGCTGATAGGCGAAGCAAAAATCGAAATCGAGTTCTTCCTCGTCGCGGCACCTTCCGCAAGCGGATGACGACACCATCTGGTTCGGTACAGCCATGCTCTTCTCCCATTTCGCGACACGCATTCACAGTAGCCGCACAAGCGCACATTGTGCAAGCAACAGACCAAAAAAAAGGAACCCGGTTCGGGTTCCCAAGGGGAGAGAGGCAATCGTTCGCCGGAAGCGTGCGGCATGCGCCGCACGCTTCGCCGTTACGCCGGCACTTTTTGATGCGAGAGACGCTCAGGCACGTCGCAAGCTGCCAGATGATGATTGCGACGCATGCGGATATTGAACAGCTCGACCACCAGCGAGAACACCATCGCACCGTAGATGTAGCCTTTGGGGATATGGAACTCGACGCTTTCGCACATCAGCACCGCACCGACGATCACCAGGAAACACAGTGCCAGCATCTTGATGCTTGGATACTTGTTGACGAACTCGCCGATCGCCTTGGCCGAGAACATCATCACGCCGACCGCGATCATGATGGCAGCGATCATGATTTCCACTTCTTTCACCATGCCCACGGCAGTAATGACCGAATCCAGCGAAAACACGATGTCGATGATGGCAATCTGCAGCAGCGTCATCGCGAAGCCCGATTTCTTCGCGACCTCTTCCTTCTCTTCTTCCTGATGCACCGCCATCAATTCCCAAATCTCGATCGACGCCTTGTAGAGCAGGAACAGGCCGCCGAAGAAGAGGATCAGGTCGCGGCCCGAGAATCCTTGTCCGGCGAAATGGAACAAGGGTTCGACCAGCCCCATCATCCACGACAAGCTCAGCAATAAGCCGATACGCGTCAGCATGGCGAGCCCCAGGCCGAGAATGCGGCCCTTCTGCTGCTGGTGCGCCGGCAGGCGGTCAACCAGCACGGAAATGAAAATAATGTTGTCCACGCCCAAAACGATTTCCAGCATGGCCAACGTCGCCAGAGCGATCCAGGCTTCGGGCGTTGCGAATATTTGGAGGAATTCCATAAATGATCTCTGTAAGTAATTGAACGATATCCCGGGGCAACAGCATGGGAGCCGCAGACGTACAGAATTTAACGGAATCTTAACTTCGTTAGAAGTCGAATTTCAACTTGGTTTTATACGGAAAAACCGAAGTTCAAGGGGACTATCCTGATGCAAGGCGGAAAGCCGGCGCTGCGGCGGAGTACCGGCCCGGTATTT
>DATAHI010000045.1:0-3741 GCA_036263255.1 Oxalicibacterium sp.
GCGATCATCTGTCCCGGCAGTTTGGTCGTGACTTCCGAATCCCACTCGACTTCGATGCCATGGCGATGTGCTTTCCAGTGCAGGCGGTTCGGCGACGTCTCCTCGACTTGGATGACGCTGTCCATGAATTTCGGATAGCTGTCGTAACGCAGCCATTGCGCGTAAGCGTCGTATGCGGATACCTTGACCTCGACGGTATGTTCGATGCGCGTCATGCTGATCTCCTTGAGTGGTGGTTGCTGGTATCGACGTATTGCAACGCGATACGGAAAGGAAAAACCGCCATCGTGTGGCGGCGTGAACCTGCTATAACAGGAGATTGTTTGTGGCAGGTTGGATACAGCTGATATGAAAATGTTCAGTGCCCCGGCATCTTTCGTGCGTTTCCGCACATTACGATTTTTTTCTGCGCGGCATGATTCTCGGCAACAGGGAGAAGAACATGCGATGTGCCGACTGCAAGACTTGCGGGAGTCTGATTGATGCGCGACTGTCGCGCTGCCCGTACTGCGATGCACAGCGTTCGTGGGTGGCGAAGCTGTCGACCTATTTACCGAAGGGGAGAGAGACCCTTCGTCTTGCGGCCGGGCGCAACGGGCTTTCCACCATACTCAATCTTCGGCGCCGCAAGATGCCTTAGGCATACGCGAAACTCGAGCGTTTATAGCGCAAACAAGCCACAGCCCAGCCAGCCACAGTCCACCTTCACGGATGGCCTTATTTGACCGCCCGTGTCCGGACGCTCGACCCAGGCAACTTGAATACCAGCTTGCGCGATTTTTCCCGGTAGGGCTTTTCCAACTTGTGGTACACGAAATCGCTCACGTACAACAGCAGCGCAATGATGACGACGTAGGAAATCAGGGCTTCGGCAAAACTCAGCTGCGGCACCAGTCTGCCCTCAAACCATATTTCGTTCTGCTTGAATATGAAGCGGTGCACCTGATTGCATAGCCATAGCAGCGCCGAGTGGCTCATGTAGACCGAATAGGAAATCATGCCCAGCCACGTCAGAAGCGGTAGTCTCAGCACCTGCTTGATCACGCCATCGCCCGACAGCACGATCGACAGCACCAGCGCGGCCGTCAATGGATAGATCAGGATGTCGTACTCTTCAAATGTCTTGAACTGCAGATAGAAAAGGATGGCGAACAGGCATATGCCTACACTGGACGCGCTCAGCTTCAGCGTCAGCTTTTCCGAAACGTACGCGGTACAGCAGCCCAGGAAGAATCCGCACAGGCATTGCAACAGGTCGAAAAACCCGCTGCGCGGTTCGGTCGATATCATCAGACCGCAGGCAAGGGCCAGCAACGCGAAGACCGCAGTCTTCCAGCGCCCGCAATGCAATACGATCAGGCCGAACACCAGATAGGTGTAGAACTCGACGCTGATCGACCATGCCGGCGCATTGAAAGTGAGCGCATGATCAGTCGGACCGATCGCCTGCACAAGGAACAGCTGCTGAACAAGGGCGACCAGATTGTTTTCGACGAAAGGTGTGGTTTTCGAGCTCTTGACGCCGTAATGCACATAGGCGAAGTACTTGATGACTTCCATCAACAGAAAAACCATCAGGAAGACAAAGTGCACCGGATAAAGCCGACCTAAGCGCAAGAACAGAAAACGCAGCAGATGATCGCGCGAACGGATGTTATGCGCGTAGGCCTTGTAGATGACAAAGCCCGAAAGCACGAAGAACAGATTGACCATCAGGTAGCTGTTGCGGATGACCGGCAGTTCGTACAGCGATGCGTTCCAGTTCGGGATGTGGTACAGGACGACCAGTAGCGCCGCAATGCCGCGTATGCTTTCCAGTTCGTCGATGCGGCTAGCGCGCGCAACCGGCCCTTCGCCGGCGAGAGTATCTGGCATGGATCACTCCGAAGCGATTTGAAAACCGTTATCGCTAATGCAGAGCCTCATCCAGAACATTGCAGTTCGATAACAGAGCAATAGACAGCGAATTTGCGGCCAAGTTTTGCCGCAGGAAAGGGCGATCGATCAGGGCCTGTCCTGCATCGCTAGTTCGCTGTGATAGTGCTGAATGCGCTTCAGCGCATAGGAGGAGGCAGCTTCACGAACTTGATTGCGTTCGCCGTTGAAGCGGGTTTTTTCTGTGAAGCAACGAATGCCGCTTTCATGCTTGAAGGCCCAGGCAAAGCAGACCGTGCCCACCGGTTCCTGTGCATCGCCTGCGGAGGGGCCCGCTACGCCGGTGGTCGAGATAGAGAGATTGGCGTCGGCGTTCTTCAGAGCGCCGCATGCCATGGCACGTGCCACTTCCTCGCTGGTCAGCCCGTGGGTCGAAATTGTCTCGGCATCCACGTTCAGGCAGGCGATCTTTGCGTTTTCCGAGTACGTGATGAATGCCGACTCCAGCCATTTTCCAGAACCCGGCGGCTCCGCCAGCGTGGAGGCGATCAGGCCGGCCGTGCAGGATTCTGCGGTGACGATTTTGAGTTGATTGTTTTCGAGATAGTGCACGACGGCGTTCAGGTCTTCTTTCTGCATGATGGCTCGTATCCGTTCAACGAAAAAGGCGTTGTTCGTTATCTGGAATGCGTCAGGCCAGTTCGACCGTGCGTTCCTCGCGTCGCTGCGCCATGATCTGGCCCAACTTGTGCAGATGCATTTTTGCCTTGCGTGCCTTCGGGAACAGCTGCTTTTCCTCTTCGTCGATATGGCTTTCGACATATTGCTGCAACACGGCGACCGTGGCGTCGTACAGCGGTTCGGAGCCGTCCATCTGCTGAATGCGGGCGATCAATTCGCACATGCCGGTGTAATGCACTTCGAGCTCGTTGATCAGGGCCTCGTCGTCTGCCATCGCCTCGCGCGCAGCCGGATAGAGGATTTCCTGCTCCAGTGCGGCATGCAGAATCCAGGTTTCGCACAGCCGCTGCGCAACGTCGGCCTTTGCCGCGTGACTGTTCCCGCCACTCAGCTGGGTGAATTCCTTGAACAGCTTTCGCACTTGCTTGTGGTCGGCCTGCAGCAGCGTCAGCGCATCCAGGCGTTCGGCGGCTTCATCGGCAACTGGGGTCTTTTCTGATTTGGCAGACATCGCGTTCTCCTCGCATATCGTCAAGCAAAGCGCAACGAAGCATCGCATTCGAACATTAGTCGGCGCACGCGGCGTGCGCTATCGGACGGATCCCCTATTGCGCGTCAGACAAAGCCGACTCTTATTGCAAGCCGAAAACTCAGCGCCGCAATGACGGTCAGAGGAAGAAAGCCCGGCGCACCGACATATCGGCGCAGCGGCCGAGGCAGCAAACAGAAAGGCGGTCAGCATGCATGAATACTTCCGAAAATTTGCCGTTTATTGCTCGGACCTGGTCGGTTCGGCGTGGACCTTCCTGGTCGGCCTGCTCACCGTGATCGTGTGGGCGATCAGCGGGCCGGTTTTCCACTATTCCAACACCTGGCAGCTGGTGATCAACACCGGCACCACCATCGTGACCTTCCTGATGGTGTTCCTGATCCAGAACGCGCAGAACCGCGAGGCGAAATACACGCAGTTGAAACTTGATGAACTGCTGTGCGCGATCGAAGGTGCCCGGACCAAGCTGATCGATCTCGATTCGCTGAGCGACGAAGATCTGGTGCAGCTGGAAGAGGAGTTCATGCGGCGTGGTCGGCTCGAGCTGGAGCGCGAGCAGAAAAAGGAACAGCTGAAGCGCGAGACTGGCCGCAGCTGATCCCGTGCGCAGGGGGACTTAGGCGCCCGGACGGAGA
>DATAHI010000046.1:0-5008 GCA_036263255.1 Oxalicibacterium sp.
AGGAAGAACGCGCCGATTGGATCGTCGACCCAAAGAATTTCCTTGCCGACCAAGGCCTTCGATTGCAGGAGCTCGGCCCGCGGCAAATAAGAGACGACCTTACTGCCGGTCAGGCGCCCACGCAGTTGCTGCCCCTGCAGCTCGGGATGCGCATTCGCAATGTCGATCGTCAGGATATCGTCCGGCGTCCGATGAAGCGGCGTCTGATAACGCCCCCCGCGTTTGCGCGCACCGTGCAGCAGCGGTTCGTAATACCCGGTAATCAAGCCCTCACTGGAACCGTCCGGATTCGTTACCTGATAGGGTTCAAAATATGTCTCAAAAAACTGGCGAGCCTCTTTCGTGTCGGGACGTTCCACCGACTGTGCCCGCTCGCAGGGCAACTTCCACTCGGCGCGCTTGCCCAGCGTCGTGCAGGACGCAAGCAAGGCCGGCCACGCCTCGTCCTGGCTGTCGGCACTCCAGCCCGGCATCGCCGCAAACGACGAAGGGCGTAAGGTAGTGCTGACCGTACTCGCCCCCTTTTCCGTACTCGCAGGAAGCGATTCGACTGGCGAAGGCGGTACGCTCTTTTCCGGCGTGACGGAAGAGCAGGCCGATAGCCCGACAAGAACGATAAAGGGTAAACTGCGGCGAATAAATTCCATATGGTGACGTGCGATGTGGCTACTGTTTGCTGAAGCGGGATTTGCGCTGTGTCTGTTGATCTTCATCGTGTGGTGGACGATGTTTGCCGGCAGAAAGCCGGCGAAGCCGCCTACCGAAAAAGCTCAGCGATCGAAGCGAAATCAGTCGGAGCGCACCGAATAATCAATGGAGCGTGCGCGGCTGGGAGAGGACGAATTCAGGGATAGACACTTCGAAGCGCTTGCCGTCCTCCGCCACGCAGAAATACTCTCCCTTCATACTGCCCTGCGGGGTCTTTAACGCAGCGCCGCTGGTGTATTCAAACTGCTCGCCTGGATGCAGCAAAGGCTGGTTGCCCACCACGCCGAGACCGCTCACTTCCTGAACGTCGTCATTGGCATCGGCGATGATCCAATGGCGCGAAATCAGTTGAGCGGCAACCTGCCCAGTGTTCCTGATCGTCACGGTATAGGCAAATACGTAATGCGATCGATCCGGATCCGATTGCTCCGCCAGATATTGGGCGTTGACGGTCACGGTGAATTCATACGAGGCCATTGCTTTCCTTTTTGCGAGCACGGTATGCGCAACATGCGCCGTATCCCGTGCCGTGAAGCCGGTCATTGCACACGAAATCGCCGCGGGGCGCAAGGCATGCGAATGTGGCTGCAGGTTAAAATAACGCCTTCATTTACCCGGATCACATCATGCCGACTTACCGCATTGCCCCCAGCATCCTGTCTGCCGATTTTGCCCGCCTGGGTGAAGAAGTGCGCAATGTCGTTGCCGCCGGGGCCGACATCATCCACTTCGACGTGATGGACAACCATTACGTTCCGAACCTGACGGTCGGCCCGCTGGTGTGCCAAGCAATCCGGCCGCATGTACAGGTGCCGATCGACGTGCATCTGATGGTCAAGCCGGTCGACCGCATCATCCCCGATTTCGCCAAGGCCGGCGCCAATATCATCACCTTTCATCCGGAAGCGTCGGAACACATTGACCGTTCGCTGCAACTGATCCGCGACAACGGTTGCAAGGCGGGGCTGGTGTTCAACCCGGCCACGCCGCTGCATTATCTGGAGCACGTGATGGACAAGCTGGACATCATCTTGCTGATGTCCGTCAACCCGGGCTTCGGCGGTCAATCGTTCATTCCGCACACGCTCAAGAAGATCGAAGCGGTACGCAAGATCATTGACGCATCGGGGCGCGACATCATGCTGGAGGTCGATGGCGGCATCAAGACCGACAACATCGCTGCAGCGGCGAAAGCCGGCGCCGATACCTTCGTCGCCGGTTCAGCCATCTTCGGCAAGCCCGATTACAAGGCCGTGATCGATGCGATGCGCAGTGAACTGGCGAAAATCTGATGCCTCTTCCCGCTGCCAAAGCTTTGCGCGATATCCGTGCGGTCATCATCGACCTCGACGGCACGATGCTCGATACGGCGAAGGACTTGCACATTACGATCAACCGCGTTCGCGCCGATCTCGGCTTGCCTGAACTCGATGTCAACCGCGTGATCAGCTTTGTCGGCAAGGGCTCCGAGCACTTGGTGCGCAGTGCACTTCGTACCGGCTTGTCAGAGGAAGAAACAGAGCGTCGCTTCAGCGAAGCGATGCTGGCCTTTGAACGTCATTACCATGATGTCAACGGCGACTTCGCGATTCCATACCCGGGCGTGCATGAAGGTTTGCAGGCAATGCGCGCCAAAGGCTTGCGCCTGGCTTGTGTGACGAACAAGCCGCTCGCCTTCACGCTTCCGCTATTGAAGAAGGTCAGCCTACACGACTATTTCGAGGTGATTTACGGCGGCGACTCCTTCGCTCGCAAGAAACCCGATCCGATGCAGCTGCTGCAAGTCTGTGCCGATTTCAATCTTGCGCCGCGCGAAGTTGTGGCGATCGGCGACTCGATCAACGATACCTTGGCCGCACGCGCCGCAGGCTGTCACGTATTGAGCGTGCCCTACGGCTATAACCACGGGCAGCCTGTACAAGAGATCGACACCGATGGTATAGTTTCTTCGCTGCTGGACGCAGCGCAACTCATCAATCCCTGAATCCATACATGTCTCTCGGCAAAAAACGATTCGCGACACCAGGCACGCATGAGGCCTGGCTATGGCGACGCTGGCAATTCTGGTGCTGACCACCACTTGCCGCTGATCGCCTGCCCGTTATTTTCTCCTCGCACGATCAGCATCGTTTTTTGAATCCCAAACCGCTCGACTACAATAGCGGTCCCGGAGAGAACCATGACTGAACTCGAATTCCAATCGCTGGCCGCGCAAGGCTACAACCGCATTCCGCTGGTTGCGGAAGCCTTTGCCGATCTCGAAACGCCGCTGTCTCTGTATCTAAAGCTGGCCCAAACCCAAAACGCCGGCAAGAACACTTTCCTGCTTGAATCCGTAGTTGGCGGCGAACGCTTCGGCCGCTATTCTTTCATCGGCCTGCCGGCCAATACGCTGCTGCGCAGCTATGGCACACGTGTAGAGGTTGTGCGCGACGGTACGGTCATCGAAACTTTCGACGGCAACCCGCTCGATTTCATCGCGCAATTCCAGTCGCGCTACAAGGTCGCGCTGTTGCCCGGCATGCCGCGGTTCTGCGGCGGCCTCGCCGGCTACTTCAGCTATGACACCGTGCGCCACGTCGAGAAACGCCTGGCAAATACCGCGCCGAAGGACGATCTCGGGCTGCCGGAAATCCAGCTACTGCTGACTGAAGAACTGGCCGTCATCGATAACCTGTCCGGCAAGCTCTATCTGATTATTTACGTCGATCCAGCGCAATCCGAAGCCTATGCCAAAGGACGCCAGCATCTGAAAGACTTGCGCGCCAAGCTGCGCCGTGCGGTCGAAGCGCCGGTAACCAGCGCCTCTGTGCGTACTGAGACGATCCGCGAATTCGACAAGAAGGATTATTTGGAAGCGGTAGCGAAGGCCAAGGAATACATCATGGCCGGCGACCTCATGCAGGTGCAGATCGGCCAGCGCATCAAGAAGTCGTATGTCGATGCGCCGCTGACCTTGTACCGCGCGCTGCGTTCGCTGAATCCATCGCCCTATATGTACTTCTACAATTTCGGCGACATGCAGATCGTCGGTTCGTCGCCGGAAATCCTGGTCCGCAACGAAACCCTCGCGACCGGCAAGAAGAAGGTGACGATTCGCCCACTGGCCGGTACGCGCCCGCGCGGCGATACGCCGGAGAAGGATGCGGCATTGGCCAAGGAATTGCTGGCCGATCCGAAGGAAATCGCCGAACACGTGATGCTGATCGACCTCGCACGCAACGACATCGGCCGCATTGCCGACACAGGCAGCGTGCAGGTGACCGACAAGCTCGTGATCGAAAAATATTCGCATGTGCAGCATATCGTGTCGAACGTCGAAGGTACGCTGAAAGATGGCCTGTCGAATCTGGACGTACTGAAAGCGACTTTCCCTGCCGGCACACTGTCCGGTGCGCCGAAGGTACGCGCGATGGAAATCATCGACGAACTGGAGCCGACCAAGCGCGGCATCTATGGCGGCGCCTGCGGCTATCTCTCCTTCGGTGGCGAAATGGATCTGGCGATTGCGATCCGCACCGGCGTCATCAAGGACGGCACGCTGTACGTGCAGGCTGCGGCCGGTATCGTCGCAGATTCGGTACCCGAGATGGAATGGCAGGAAACGGAGAACAAAGCGCGGGCCGTGCTGCGTGCGGCGGAACAGGTACAAGACGGTTTGGACGGGGAGCTCTGACATGTTGCTGATGATCGATAACTACGACTCCTTTACTTACAACCTGGTGCAGTATTTCGGCGAACTGGGCGTGGACGTGCACACGGTGCGCAATGATGAAATCACGCTGCCTGAAATTGAGGCCTTGAAGCCCGAGCGCATCTGCATTTCGCCGGGACCTTGCACGCCGCACGAAGCCGGCATCTCGATTCCGGTGCTGCAGCATTTCGCCGGCAAGTTGCCGATCCTCGGCGTCTGCCTCGGCCACCAGGCAATCGGCGCGGCGTTCGGCGGCAAGGTGATCCGTGCGCAGCAGGTCATGCACGGCAAAACCTCGACCATCGAACATACCGGCGTCGGCGTGTTCAAGGATCTGCCGAGCCCGTACACGATCATCCGTTATCACTCGCTGGCGATCGAGCGCGCGTCACTGCCGGACTGCCTGGAGGTGACGGCATGGACGCAGGACGGCGAGATCATGGGCGTGCGGCACAGGCAGTTCGACATCCAGGGCGTGCAGTTCCACCCGGAGTCGATCCTGACCGAGCATGGGCATCAGTTGTTGAAGAATTTTCTCGACGGTCGAAAATAGAAGCCCCCAAAAAAAGCCGCTGGTTCGTCATTCCCGCGCATGCGGCGGAATGA
>DATAHI010000047.1:0-31872 GCA_036263255.1 Oxalicibacterium sp.
GCGAGGAACAGCAGCGCCTTGAAGAAGGCATGCGTCATCAGGTGGAACACGCCGGCCGAGTACGCGGACACGCCCAGCGCCACCGTCATGTAGCCCAGCTGCGAGAGCGTGGAATACGCCACCACGCGCTTGATGTCATTCTGGATCATGCCGAGGAAGCCCATGAACAAGGCCGTGATCGCGCCAATGATCAGGATGAAGGACAGCGCGGTATCGGACAGTTCGAACAGCGGCGACATGCGGGTCACCATGAAGATACCGGCAGTCACCATCGTCGCAGCGTGGATCAGCGCAGAAATCGGGGTCGGACCTTCCATCGAATCTGGCAACCACACGTGCAACGGAAATTGCGCAGACTTACCCATCGCGCCGATGAACAGGCAGATGCAGGCAACCGTCAGCAGCATCCAGTTGGAACCCGGCATGGTCAGCTGCGCCAGCGCTTCGCGCTTGGCGAAGACTTCGGTGTAGTTCATCGAGCCGGCGTAGGCCAGCAGCAAACCGATGCCGAGAATGAAGCCAAAGTCGCCCACACGGTTCACCAGGAATGCCTTCATGTTCGCGTAGATCGCGGTCGGCTTGGTGTACCAGAAACCGATCAGCAGATAGGAAACCAGGCCCACTGCCTCCCAGCCAAAGAACAGCTGCAGGAAGTTGTTGCTCATGACCAGCATCAGCATCGCGAAGGTAAACAGCGAGATGTACGAGAAGAAGCGGTTGTAACCTTCGTCCTCTTCCATGTAGCCGATCGTGTAGATGTGCACCATCAGCGACACGAAGGTCACCACGCACATCATCATCGCCGTCAGGCTGTCGATCAGGAAGCCGACTTCCATCTTCAGGCCGCCGACCGTCATCCAGGTATAGACCGAACCGTTGTAGGTCGCACCATCCAGTACCTGCATCAGCGTGTGTGCCGAGATGATGAAAGCAATCAGCACACCGAGAATGGTCACGGTATGCGAGGTCTTGCGACCGATCACGTTGCCGAAGAACTGGGTGCCGAACAGACCTGCAATCATGGAGCCGACGAGCGGCGCCAGCGGTACAGCCAGAAGGAGATGAGGGTTAATTTGCCCCGCCATGATGAACCTTATCGTTTATTGTTGGGGAATCAGCCTTTGAGGCTGTCGAGATCTTCAACATTGATGGTGTCCAGCGTACGGAACAGGGACACCAGAATGGCAAGACCAATCGCAGCTTCGGCGGCAGCCACCGTCAAAATGAAGAAAACAAAAATCTGTCCCGCGGCATCACCCAGGAAATAGGAAAACGCGACGAAGTTCATGTTCACCGCCAGCAGCATCAATTCGATGGCCATCAGCAGGATGATGATGTTTTTGCGGTTCAGAAAAATACCGACAATCGAGATCGCGAACAGGATCGCGCCGAGGATCAGGTAATGAACGAGCGATAACTCCACAGCACTCCCCTTACTTTTGTTCTGCTGCAGGTGCAGCTGCTGGTTGGTCGCCATTCTGACGAGCGGATTCTGCCTTCATCTTCACGATGCGGACGCGATCGGACGCGCGCACCTTGACCGCATCGCCGGGCGAAAAATACTTGCTGTCCTTGCGACGGCGCAGCGTCAGTGCGACGGCAGCGACGATCGCCACCAACAGCAGCAGCGCGGCGATTTCGAATGCGTACAGATAATGCGTGTAGATCAGCTTGCCGAGTTCCTTGGTATTGCCGATGTTGCCGGCCGCTTCGGGAACCTGCGTGTGCGCGGTCCAGAAACCGCGGAACAGCACGGCCGCCATTTCCAGCACGATCACGACGCCGATCGTCGCAGCCAGCGGGAAGTAGGACCAGAAGCCCTCGCGAATCTTGCCGAGGTTGATGTCGACCATCATCACGACGAACAGGAACAGCACCATGACGGCGCCCACATAAACCAGTACCAGCACGATGGACAGGAATTCAGCCTTCAGCAGCATCCATAACGCGGACGCCGAAAAGAACGACAGCACGAGAAACAACGCAGCATGCACCGGGTTGCGATCCGTGATCACGCGTGATGCAGCGAATACCAGGATCGCCGCAAACACATAAAACAGGACAGTTGTAAATTCCATAGTCAGCCAGATTCAGCGCAATGCCGCCGAGTTTATTTTCAAATCAACGATAAGCCGCATCAGCAGCACGTGCGGCAGCGATGTCCGCTTCATAACGATCGCCGACAGCCAGCAGCATTTCCTTGGTGTAGTACAGATCGCCGCGTTTTTCGCCGTGGTATTCGAGGATATGCGTTTCCACAATCGAATCCACTGGGCACGACTCTTCGCAGAAGCCACAGAAAATGCATTTGGTCAGATCGATGTCGTAACGCGTGGTGCGGCGGGTGCCATCGTCACGCTGCGCCGATTCGATCGTGATCGCCATGGCGGGGCACACTGCTTCGCACAGCTTGCAGGCGATGCAGCGCTCTTCGCCATTCGGATAACGACGCAGTGCATGTAGGCCACGAAAACGCACCGACTGCGGCGTCTTCTCTTCCGGGAACTGCACGGTAATCTTACGCGCGAACATGTAGCGGCCGGTCAGGGCCATGCCCTTGAGCAGCTCACGCAGCATCAAACTACCGAAAAAATCCTTGATTGCTTCCATCTTTGGCTTCCCTTTTTGCTCAGCCTTGTTGCATTAGTTCCAGATATTCAATGGCGTCTTCATCCAGATCGCGACGATCAGCACGTAGATCAGCGTTAGCGGAATGAATACCTTCCAGCCGAGACGCATGATCTGGTCATAGCGGTAGCGCGGGAATGAAGCGCGGAACCACACGAAACAGGTCACGATGAAGAAGGTCTTGATACCCAGCCAGATCCAGCCCGGAACCCAGGTGAACGGCGCGAAATCGAGCGGCGACGACCATCCACCGAGGAACATCAGCGATGCCATGATAGCGATCAGCCACATGTTCGCGTATTCCGCCAGGAAGAACATCGCGAACGACATGCCCGAGTACTCGACCATGTGGCCAGCCACGATCTCCGACTCGCCTTCGACCACGTCAAACGGATGACGATTCAGCTCGGCAGTACCGGAAACGATGTAAACAACGAACATCGGCAGCAACGGCAACCAGTTCCACGACAAGAAGTTCAGCCCCATGCTGGCGAAATGGCCAGTAGTCTGCGTCGTCACGATCTGGGTCAGATTCAGGCTGCCCGATACCATCAGCACCACGACCAGCACAAAGCCCATCGCGATTTCGTACGACACCATCTGCGCCGATGCACGCATTGCGCCGAGGAACGCGTATTTCGAGTTCGATGCCCAGCCGGCAACGATGATGCCGTACACCTCGAGCGAGGTGATCGCCATCACGAACAGCAGACCGGCATTGACATTGGCCAGCGCGACATCTGGACCGAATGGCACAACCGCCCAAGCCGCCAGCGACGGCATGATGGTCATAATCGGCGCGATCACGAACAAGGCCTTGTTCGATTTGCTCGGAACGACGATTTCCTTCAACAGCAGCTTGATGCCATCGGCGATCGGCTGAAACAGACCTGCAGGACCAACGCGGTTGGGGCCATGACGCACGTGCATCCAGCCGATGACCTTGCGCTCCCAGAGCGTCAGGTAAGCGACCGCACCCATCAGCGGTGCAACGACGCAGATGATTTTCACCAGATTCCACACCAGCGGCCAGTAAAAGCCGAAGACGTCGTTCCCCGTCGTGTGGATTACCTCAAATACGTGATCCATCAAGCTTTCTCCACACTGATAGAACCGAACATCGCGCCAAGGGCGGAAGTGGATTGATGACCTGCAGCGACACGCACCACGTTGACAGGCAACGTATCGTCGATCGCGGCAACCAGCACGGCACTACCCTCGCCTTGCGACACCTTGACGGCGTCACCGGCAGCGATCCCGAGTTTCTGTGCAAGTTCGCGCGACAGGCGTGCTTTCGGTTCTGCACCGTCCTTGGTTTGCTGCAGCGGTTGCGAACGACGCACGATGGCGTCGGACCAATAGATACCGACATCGGCAACGCGCTCCAGAGCACCTGCAACAGCAGCCGCTGCCTGAGGAGCGGCTTTACCGAAGTTGCTCAAACGAGAAGTCAGATTGGCTTCCGCCGGCGTGCTGCTGCCGAGGATTTCATTACGGATAGCTTCCGAGGTGTCGTAATCAAAGCCCTGCAGTTCCAGCAGGTTGCCGAGCACGCGCAAGACCTTCCATGCCGGACGCGTATCGACCAACGGCTTGACGCTGCCGTTGAAACTTTGCGCGCGGCCTTCGCAGTTGATGAAGGTGCCCGAGGTTTCCGAGTAAGGCGACACCGGCAGCAGCACGTCGGCGTAGTCCATACCGTGCTTGAACGGCGACATCACGACAACCATCTCCGCCTTGTTCAACGCGGCGCGTGCTGCCTGCGGATTAAAGCTGTCCAGTTCCGGCTCAGTGTTCAACAGCAAGTAGACCTTGCGTGCTTGTTCGAACATTTGAGCCGCGTTGAGGCCATTCGCACTTGGCAGTGCTTTTGCCACGTAACCGCCGACGCTGTTTGCTGCTTCGGTCAGCACGCCAAACTTCGCATCGGTATTCTGTGCAATCCATTGCGCCGCAGCGTGCAGCTTGGCTGCCTGCGGGTGGTGCATGACGGAATTGCCCAGCAGGATCGCTTTCGGCTCGCCGGACAGCAAGCTCGTTGCGATTTGCTTTGCTTCCGCCGATGCGTCGATTTTGTCGAAACCGGCAGGTACCGCAACGTTCTTCGCTTGCGCGACGGCGACCACGACTTCGGACAGAGCAGCCAACCAGTCGGACGGCGCCTTGATCATCTTGTTGGCGACCGGCATCAAGAGATCGTCATCGCTTGCATGCAGAACGCTGATGCTCGCACCTTGCTTCACAGCCTGGCGCAATTTCGCAGCGAGCAACGGATGATCCTTGCGCAGGAAAGAGCCGATGATGAAGGCGCGCTTCAGGCCCGAGAATTCGGCGATCGACATACCCAGCCATGGCGTCACGGCCGCATCCAGCGAGAAGTCGGATTGACGCAGACGGAAGTCGACGTTGTCGGAGCCGAGGCCGCGAACCAGTTTGCCCAGCAGGGACATTTCTTCCAGCGTCGAATATGGCGCAGCCAATGCAGCGATCGAATCGGCGCCATGCTCATGCTTGATGTTGCGCAAACCGTGCGCCACATATTCCAACGCGGTCTGCCAATCGGTTTCCTGCCAAGTGCCACCTTGCTTGATCATCGGCACCGTCAGACGCTCGTCGCTGTTCAGGCCTTCATAAGCGAAACGATCGCGGTCCGAAAGCCAGCATTCGTTGATGGCTTCGTTTTCCAGCGGCAGTACACGCATGACCTTGCCGCCCTTGACTTGCACCATCAGGTTGGAACCCAGGCCGTCGTGCGGGCTGACCGATTTACGGCGGGACAGCTCCCAGGTACGTGCGCTGTAGCGGAACGGCTTGGACGTCAGCGCGCCAACCGGGCACAGATCGATCATGTTGCCCGACAATTCGGAATCGACGGTCTTGCCGACGAAGGATGTGATCTCGGCGTGTTCGCCGCGATTGAGCATACCGAACTCCATCACGCCGGCGATTTCCTGGCCGAAGCGGACGCAACGCGTGCAGTGAATGCAACGCGTCATCTCTTCCATCGAGATCAGCGGGCCGACATCCTTCGGCACCACCACGCGCTTTTCTTCCGCGTAGCGCGATTCGGAACCGCCGTAGCCGACTGCGAGATCCTGCAATTGGCATTCGCCGCCTTGATCGCAGATCGGACAGTCCAGCGGATGGTTGATCAACAGGAATTCCATCACGCCCTTTTGTGCCTTGACGGCTTTCTCGCTGTGCGAGCGGACGATCATGCCCTGGCTGACAGGCGTGGCGCAGGCCGGCAACGGCTTCGGCGCCTTCTCGACTTCAACCAGGCACATGCGGCAGTTGGCCGCAATGGACAATTTCTTGTGGTAGCAAAAGTGCGGGATGTACGTGCCAAGCTTGTTGGCAGCGTCCATTACCATGCTGCCTTCCGGCACTTCAACTTTCTTACCGTCTATTTCGATTTCAACCATGGCTCTGCTTTTCTTGCCTCAGGTATGCACACTCGATGGCGATGCGATCAAGCGTTGCGCTTAAATGTAAGCGGGCACCAAGCAATGCTTATGCTCGATGTGGTACTCAAACTCTTCACGGAAATTCTGGATCATCGCGCGCACCGGCATCGCTGCCGCATCGCCCAGCGCGCAAATCGTGCGGCCCTGGATGTTGTCGGCAATCGAATTCAGCATGTCGAGATCTTCAGGGCGGCCTTGGCCGTGCTCGATACGATGCACCATGCGATACAGCCAGCCGGTGCCTTCACGGCACGGCGTGCACTGGCCGCAGGATTCTTCGTAATAAAAGTACGACAGGCGCAGCAGCGATTTCACCATGCAACGTGTTTCGTCCATCACGATGACTGCGCCGGAGCCCAGCATCGAGCCCGCCTTCGCGATCGAGTCGTAGTCCATGTCGGTCGCCATCATGACGTCGCCGCGCAATACAGGCATCGAGGAACCGCCAGGGATGACCGCCTTGATTTTCTTGCCGTCGCGCATGCCGCCAGCCAGTTCCAACAGCTCAGCGAACGGCGTGCCCATCGGCACTTCATAGTTGCCCGGTTTCGCAACGTCGCCCGACATCGAGAAAATCTTGGTGCCGCCGTTGTTCGGTTTGCCCAGCGCTGCATAAGCCTCGCCGCCCATCTTCATGATGAACGGGACCGCAGCAAAGGTTTCGGTGTTGTTGATAGTGGTTGGCTTGCCGTACAGGCCAAAGCTCGCCGGAAACGGCGGCTTGAAGCGTGGCTGGCCTTTTTTGCCTTCCAGCGATTCGAGCAGCGCGGTCTCTTCACCGCAAATATAGGCGCCGAAGCCGTGGAATGCATGCAGCTGAAAGCTGAAATTCGAGCCGAGAATGCGGTCGCCGAGATAGCCGGCGGCCCGCGCTTCTTCCAGCGCTTCTTCAAACAGTTCGTAGTCGGCGAAAATTTCACCGTGGATGTAGTTGTATCCAACCGTGATGCCCATCGCATACGCCGCAATGGTCATGCCTTCAATCAGGGCATGCGGGTTGTAGCGAATGATGTCGCGATCCTTGAACGTGCCAGGTTCGCCTTCGTCGGTATTGCAGACCAGATAGCGTTGACCGGTGTAGTTCTTCGGCATGAAGCTCCACTTCAAGCCGGTCGGGAAGCCTGCGCCGCCACGGCCGCGCAACGACGAGGTCTTGATTTCCGCGATGACCTGGTCCGGCGTCATGCCTTCGTTCAGGATGCGCTTCAGCGCCTCGTAGCCGCCACGCTTGACGTAATCAGCCAGGTGCCAGTTGCTACCGTTAAGGTCTGCAAGGATCAGCGGTTTGATGTGACGATTGTGCAGGCTGGTCATTTTTTCAGTTCCTCTACCAGCGCGTCGATCTTGTCGTTCGACATGAAGCTGCACATGCGCTTGTTGTTGACCAGCATCACAGGTGCATCGCCGCAGGCGCCCATGCATTCACCTTCGATCAAAGTGAACTGGCCGTCTTCGGTCGTGCCGTGATAGTCGACGCCGAGCTTGTCCTTCAGATAGTGCGCCGCCTTTTCGCCGCCCGATAACGCGCATGGCAAATTGGTGCAGACCGAGATCTTGAACTTGCCCACCGGCTTGGTGTGGTACATGTTGTAGAAGGTTGCCACTTCCTGCACGGCGATCGCTGGCATGCGCAGATAGTCTGCAACTTCCTGCATCACCTCAGGTGACAGCCAGCTCGTTTCGTCCTGCGCAATGGTTAGCGCGGCCATGACGGCAGATTGTCTTTGCTCCGGCGGGAACTTGGCGATCTCGCGATCGATCCTTTTATACGCTTGCTCTGATAACAGCATGTCTATGCCTCAATTATTGAGCCGCCTTAGCGGTCAATCTCACCAAACACAATATCCTGCGTACCGATGATGGTGACCGCATCGGCAATCATGTGACCCTTGGCCATTTCGTCCAGACCCTGCAGATGCGCAAAGCCAGGCGCGCGAATCTTCATGCGGTATGGTTTGTTCGCACCATCAGAAATCAGGTAGACGCCGAACTCACCCTTCGGATGCTCGACGGCCGCATACGCTTCGCCGGCCGGCACGTGGAAGCCTTCGGTAAACAGCTTGAAGTGATGGATCAGGTCTTCCATGTTCGACTTCATGTTCACGCGCGATGGCGGCGCCACTTTGTGGTTGTCCGTCATCACCGGACCCGGATTATTGCGCAGCCACTCGATGCATTGCTTGATGATGCGGTTCGACTGACGCATCTCCTCCACGCGCACCAGGTAGCGGTCGTAGCAATCGCCGTTGACGCCGACTGGAATGTCGAAGTCCAGCAGGTCGTACACCTCGTAAGGCTGCTTCTTGCGCAAATCCCATTCGATACCGGAACCGCGCAGCATCGGGCCGGTGAAACCCATCTGCTTCGCACGCTCCGGCGAAACGACGCCGATGCCGACCAGACGCTGTTTCCAGATACGGTTGTCGGTCAACAGTGTTTCGTATTCGTCGACATAGCCCGGAAAGCGGTTGGTGAAGTCCTCGATGAAATCCAGCATCGAACCCTGGCGGTTTTCGTTCAGCTTGTCGATGGCCTTCTTGTTGCGGATGATCGAAGCCTTGTGTTGCGGCATCGAATCAGGCAAATCGCGATAGACGCCGCCCGGACGATAGTAGGCTGCGTGCATGCGCGCGCCGGATACCGCTTCGTAGCAGTCCATCAGGTCTTCGCGCTCGCGGAACGCATAGAGGAACACTGCCATCGCACCGACGTCCAGCGCATGCGCGCCAATCCACATCAGGTGATTCAGGATGCGAGTGATTTCGTCGAACATCACGCGGATGTACTGCGCGCGCAGCGGCACATCGATTCCGAGCAGCTTTTCGATCGACATCACATAACCGTGCTCATTGCACATCATCGACACGTAGTCGAGACGGTCCATGTAAGGCACGGATTGCAGATAGGTCTTCTGTTCGGCCAGCTTTTCGGTAGCGCGATGCAGGAGACCGATGTGCGGGTCGGCGCGCTGGATGACTTCGCCGTCCAGCTCCAGCACCAGACGCAACACGCCGTGCGCGGCCGGGTGCTGCGGGCCGAAGTTGAGAGTGTAATTCTTGATTTCAGCCATTACTTCATCCCGTATTGTTCTTCACGGATCACGCGCGGAATGATTTCGCGCGGCTCGATCGTGACGGGTTGATAGATCACGCGCTTCTGCTCAGGGTCGTAACGCATCTCGACGTAACCCGAAACCGGGAAGTCCTTGCGGAACGGGTGGCCAACAAAACCGTAGTCCGTCAGGATGCGGCGCAGATCGTTGTGACCCTCGAACAGAATGCCGTAGAAATCGAATGCTTCGCGCTCGTACCAGTTGGCGGTCTTCCAGATGTCGGTGACCGACGCCACGACCGGCATGTCGTCATCCGGCGCGAACACACGTACGCGAAGACGCCAGTTATGTTCGATCGACAGAAGATGCGACACCACTGCGAAGCGCGGACCGTCCCACGTACCTTCGCCGTAGGTCGAATAGTCGACGCCGCACAGATCGATGAGCTCGTCGAAGCGCAGATCAGGATGATCACGTACAACGCGCATGGCCGACGCGTAGTCGGCCGCCTTGACAACGATGGTAACTTCGCCCAGTGCGGACGTAAGGCTTTGCAATTGCCCTCCGAGCGCATTGCGCAAGGCGGCTTCGAGAAGTTCAAGTTTGGTGGACATAGGGATTTACCGACCTCTTAGCGCGCAATCGTGTTGGTGCGGCGGATCTTGTTTTGCAACTGCATCACGCCATAGAGCAGCGCTTCGGCCGTCGGAGGGCAGCCGGGAACGTAGACGTCGACAGGAACGATACGATCGCAGCCACGCACGACCGAATACGAATAGTGGTAGTAGCCGCCGCCATTGGCGCAGGTACCCATCGAAATCACCCAGCGCGGCTCGGCCATCTGGTCGTACACCTTGCGCAGCGCCGGCGCCATCTTGTTGCACAGCGTGCCGGCCACGATCATCACGTCGGACTGACGCGGCGACGGACGGAACACTACGCCGAAACGGTCCAGGTCGTAACGCGATGCGCCTGCATGCATCATCTCCACCGCACAGCAGGCCAGACCGAAGGTCATTGGCCACATCGATCCGGTACGAGTCCAGTTGATCAGTTTGTCAGCCGTGGTGGTGACAAAGCCTTCGTTCAATACGCCTTCAATTGCCATGACTTACTCCCAATCCAGCGCGCCTTTTTTCCACTCGAACACCAAGCCTACCGTCAGGACGCCGAGGAAAATCATCATTGACCAAAAACCAAGCATGCCGATCTCACGCATCGCCACGGCCCAGGGCACCAGGAATGCAACTTCAAGATCAAACAAAATGAAGAGAATGGCCACCAGGTAGTAGCGCACGTCGAATTTCATGCGCGCATCTTCAAACGCCTCGAAGCCGCATTCGTACGGCGAAAGCTTCTCCGCATCAGGCTTGTGCGGCGCGAGTACGCGACCGAGAACCTGCGGCACGACGCCAACGCCAATGCCAACCAGAATAAAAAGCAAAACGGGGAAGTAATTTTCGAGGTTCACGTTAGCCAAGTATTGTTGAGCGTCCCATCAATCCGACCGATTCGGATCAAAGAAACGTTTCGTCGATAAAAAGCCAGCTCGGCATGCCTTGCTGGCCTTGAATTCTGTTGGTGCCGACGGCGAGACTCGAACTCGCACAGCTTGCGCCACTACCCCCTCAAGATAGCGTGTCTACCAATTTCACCACGTCGGCAAGACTTCCATTTTAACTCGTCTTAACACTTTGTTTCAATGCGTAATTGCAATGAAACAAGGGCGTTTGATGAGTTAGATGACTTATTTCGGAATCTGGCTCGATTTGTCAGCGCCGTTCGAGCTTGGCACAGACGGAGCGGACGCCGCAGGAGCAGGCGCAGCACCAGGAACGGAAGAAGCAGGAACGTTTTGCATCACGCCGCCGTTACCCGTCGCAACGGAACGATTAGCAGTGAATGCCAGCGCCAAAGTCGCTGCAAAGAAAATTGCCGCAGCAACTGCCGTGGCCTTCGAGAGAAAGTTCGACGAACCACTGGCGCCGAATAAACTGCCCGATGCGCCCGAACCGAACGCGGCGCCCATATCGGCGCCCTTGCCGTGCTGCACTAGCACGAGCCCGATGATCGCAAGTGCCGACAGCACCTGGACCACAACGATAACCGCATGAAAATTGAACATGGTATTTTTCCTCAGGATTCGTAATTCATTTCATTCGCAGCGCGTGCTGCATGCACGATCGCCAGAAAATCTTGCGCCTTCAACGATGCACCGCCGATCAGGCCGCCATCAATGTCCGGCATTGCAAGCAAGGCCGCTGCGTTGTCCGGCTTCATGCTGCCGCCATACAGAATTTTCACCTGTTCAGCCGCTGCCGCACTGCTTTGGCCTAGACGCGCGCGCAGTATTGCGTGCACCTCTTGCGCCATCTCAGGCGTAGCTGTCAGGCCAGTGCCGATTGCCCACACAGGCTCGTACGCAATGACGATTTTTTCAAGGTCATCCGCAGGCAGCGTGGAAAGTACGGCGTCAAGCTGGGAAAGCACGACCTTCGCCGTCAAGCCCGCTTCGTGCTGCTCGCGCGTTTCGCCGACGCAGACGATGGGAACAAGGCCCTTCTCTACTGCGACGGCTGTCTTTCTCGCCACCAGTTGGTCGGATTCACCGAAGTAGGCACGGCGCTCCGAATGCCCAACGATCACAAAATGGCAACCAAACTCGAGCAGCATCGCAGCGCACACATCGCCGGTATAAGCGCCGCATTCATAGATCGAGACATCCTGCGCGCCGAGACATAGCGCGCTGCCGGAGATCAGTGACTGGCATTGCGCCAAATACGGAAACGGCACGCACACCGCCACATCGCACTCCGCGCCTTCAAAGCCGGATTGAATCTGCGTCAGCAATGCGGCATTGGCAGCAATGCTGCCGTTCATCTTCCAGTTGCCGGCGATCAGTTTACGACGCATAAGAGACTCGGGTTCCAATAGCCCGCTATTCTAGCTTGTTGCGAGGAACACGGTCAAACCACTGCTCCGGCCGCTTCTCTCGTAATCAGCAAAAGAAAACCGCCCGTGCTCACGCTACGGGCGGTTCGAACGGAAAGAAGACGAATTACGCCTGCGCTTCCGGTTCTGCAGCTTCCTCTGCTTGCGCCGCCTTCATCGACAGCTTCAGACGGCCACGATCGTCGGTCTCGAGAACCTTCACGCGCACTTGCTGACCTTCTTTAAGGTAGTCGGCAACGGCATTGACGCGCTCGTTGGCAATCTGGCTGATGTGCAGCAGACCGTCTTTACCAGGAATGACCTGAACGATCGCGCCGAAATCAAGCAGCTTCAACACGGTACCTTCGTAGACTTTGCCGACTTCAACCGACGCCGTCAGCTCTTCGATGCGACGCTTGGCTTCCTGACCTGCTGCCGCATCGACGGAAGCGATGGTGACAACGCCTTCGTCGCTGATGTCGATCTGCGTGCCGGTTTCTTCCGTCAGCGCGCGGATCACGGCGCCGCCCTTGCCGATCACGTCACGGATTTTTTCCGGATTGATCTTGATCGTGATCAGGCGCGGAGCAAAGTCCGACAGTTCGGTGCGACCATGCGGTACAGCTTCCTGCATCTTGCCGAGGATGTGCATGCGGCCTTCTTTCGCCTGCGCCAGCGCGACTTGCATGATTTCCTTGGTGATGCCCTGGATCTTGATATCCATCTGCAACGCAGTGATGCCGTTCGCGGTACCTGCAACCTTGAAATCCATGTCGCCGAGGTGATCTTCATCGCCCAGAATGTCACTCAGCACGGCGAACTTGTTGCCGTCCTTGATCAGACCCATCGCGATACCAGCGACATGCGCCTGCATCGGCACACCAGCATCCATCAGCGCGAGGCAACCGCCGCACACCGATGCCATCGACGACGAACCGTTCGATTCGGTGATTTCCGACACCAGACGCACCGAGTAGCTGAATTCTTCCGGCGCCGGCAGTGCAGCAACCAGTGCGCGCTTGGCCAGACGGCCGTGGCCGATTTCGCGGCGCTTCGGCGTACCGACGCGGCCGGTTTCGCCCGTGGCGAACGGAGGCATGTTGTAGTGCATCATGAAGCGATCGGAGTACTCGCCCATCAGCGCGTCGATCTTCTGTTCGTCGCGTGCGGTGCCCAGCGTGGCGATCACCAGCGCTTGCGTTTCGCCACGCGTAAACAATGCCGAACCGTGAGTGCGTGGCAGCACGCCGGTGCGGATCGAAATTGGACGCACGGTGCGCGTATCGCGGCCGTCGATGCGTGGTTCGCCCTCGAGGATCTGCGAGCGTACGATCTTCGCTTCCAGATCGAACAGGATGTTGCCGACTTCGATGGCATCCGGCGCTTCGCCGCCGATGGAAGCCGCTTCGGCTGCCAGTTCGGCGGAAACTTCCGCTTGCACATCCTTCAGCTTGGCGGTGCGCGCCTGCTTGTCTTTAACCTGGTAAGCCGCACGCAGCTTCGCTTCCGCATAGTGCGCTACGCGTGCGATCAATGCTTCGTTTTTCGGTGCCGGCGCCCACTGCACTTCCGGCTTGCCACCGTCGCGCACGAGTTCGTGGATCGCATCGATCACCGCCTTCATCTGCTCGTGGCCATAGACCACGGCGCCCAACATGATGTCTTCCGACAGTTGCTGCGCTTCGGATTCGACCATCAGCACGGCACTTTCGGTGCCTGCGACGACCAGATCCATCTGCGACTTCGCCAGTTGCGATGCCGTCGGGTTCAACACGTACTGGCCATCGATGTAACCGACGCGCGCAGCGCCGATCGGACCAGCGAACGGAATGCCGGCCACGCACAGCGCAGCCGACGCACCAATCATCGAAGCGATATCGGGATCGATTTCAGGATTGACCGACAGCACGTGCACAATGATCTGCACTTCGTTCAAATAGCCTTCGGGGAACAGCGGGCGGATCGGACGATCGATCAGGCGCGAGGTCAGCGTTTCCTTTTCCGAGGGACGGCCTTCGCGCTTGAAGAAACCACCTGGAATACGGCCAGCAGCGTAGGCCTTTTCAACGTAATCAACAGTCAGTGGGAAAAAGTCTTGACCTGGTTTGGCATCCTTGCGTGCGACGACCGTGGCGAGCACGACGGTATCTTCGATCGAAACCATCACTGCGCCGGAGGCCTGACGTGCGATTTCGCCGGTTTCCAGCGTGACCGTGTGCTGGCCGTACTGGAAGGTTTTGGTAACTTTATTGAACACGGTATTTCCTTTCTATTTTTACCGATAGATTTTCAGGCGCTATCGTTCACCTCACCACACGACGCGACTCGGTGCGTCGTTCAATGCGTACTTGCGTACTACTTCACTACTGCAACAGACAAACCGCCAAAAGACAAAATGCCCGCATCAGCAAACTGACGCAGGCATTTTTCGCGAGAGCCGGAGGAACCGCAAGAGATTACTTGCGCAGACCGAGCTTCACAATCAGGTCACGATAACGCGTCGCATCCTTGGACTTCAGGTAAGCCAGCAGACTTTTACGACGGTTAACCATCATGATCAAACCACGACGGGAATGGTGATCCTTCGAGTGTGCTTTGAAGTGATTGTTCAGATCATTGATACGTGCGGTCAGCAGCGCGACTTGCACTTCCGGCGAACCGGTATCATTCTGGCTACGTGCGTTCTCCGCAACGATAGCGGCCTTGCTTGATTTTTCGAGAGACATGGTGATTACCTTTCACATGCGATGCACAGAGTCTCCACCCCGCACATCGTGACAACAAAAACAAACCGGCCGGAACGGCCGGATGGCGAAGTATAGCGGAATTCATTCGACGATTCAAATACTTGGGACGATTTTGGAGAAGAACATGAAATACGCCGACAAAATCGCTGCGATCGCCTCCGCACTTGCCCTAGCGGGCTGTGCTGCGCTGGCCCCGCCACAACTCGCGATCGGTGAACCCGAAGCGGAGGTGCTTGCCAAGCTCGGCCGTCCGACTGCCAGCATTCCAGACGGCAAGGACCATTTATTTGAATACAACCGGAACCCTTGGGGCCAAGCGACCTACATGGCCCGCATCGATGAAAATGGTCGGCTTGTTTCCTATGAGCAGGTACTGACAAGCGAAAAATTTGCGACCATCAAGCCCGGCGTGTCGACTAAGACTGATGTATTGCGGACCGTCGGCCACCCGTCCGAAACCAGTTATTTGCCGCGCCAGGAACTTGAGGTTTGGAGCTATCCCTATAAGGAACAAGGCGTATGGAATTCGATAATGCACATCCAATTCGACCGTGCCGGCATAGTACAGCGAATGGAAAACGGGATGGACCTACGCTTTGATCGCGACGGCAAGTTTGGCTTCTTCGGCAACTAACAACGTAGCATCGGACAAAAAAGAAAGGCCGGATGCTTTCGCATCCAGCCTCAAGACACTCCCTGTCAAAAAAGACTGCCTACTACAGTAAGTCCACCTTCAATTCGAGCGCCCTCCCCCAAGAAGGCGCTCAGACAATGGCTGTCTTACGCAGCGACGCGTTGGCCAGCTGCTTCCATCGCAGCGGCTTTCGCATTGCCTTCAGCCAGCATGCGCTTGCGCATTGGCGACAGGATGAATTTCGCTGCCAGACCAGCCGAAACGGTCATGACGCAAGCCACCACGAAGACCGTGCTCCAGCCGCCGTTCTTTGCCAGCACGGAAGCCAGCGGAACCAGCAGCGAAGCCGTGCCCTTTGCGGTGTACAGCGTACCAGCATTGCCTGCTGCAAATTTGCTGCCGAACGTGTCAGCACAAACTGCAGGGAAGATCGAGAAGATCTCGCCCCAGCACAGGAAGGTCAACGCAGCGAACACCATGAATGCGACAGGGTCATGGCCAAACTTCATCAGACCGAGCAAAGCAAGGCCTTCACCGATGAAGACGATCATCATCGTGTTTTCACGACCGATCTTGTCCGAGACGAAACCACACAGCGGACGGGTGAAACCGTTGGCCAGGTTGTCGATCGACAGCGTCATCGTCAACAGTGGCAAGGTTGCGCCGAACACCGTAACAGGCAACGAAGCCAGGCCGAATTCTTGTGCGATCGGGCCGATTTGCGCGGTTGCCATCAGGCCACCGGAAGCAACCAGCACGAACAGCACGTACAGAACCCAGAACACCGGCGTTTTCAGCATCTGCTTGCCGCTGTAGTCGATCTTCGTAGCAGTGACGCGTGCGCCAACTTTCAGACCTTTCGGAACGATCGGACGAACGAGCAACATTGCCAGGATGAAGATGCCAATGCCTTGCGCGATGCCGAAGGTCAGGAAGGTATGCTGATAACCGGAGCTCTTGATCATGTTCGCGATTGGAATCACGGTGATCGCAGCGCCAGCACCGAAGCCAGCAGCGGTCAAGCCTGCTGCCAGACCACGCTTGTCCGGGAACCATTTCAGCGCGTTACCAACGCAAGTGCCGTAGACGCAACCAGCGCCGACGCCAGAGATGACAGCGGCGACATACAGCATGGTCAGCGTATCAGCCTGGCTGTTCAGAATCCAGCCGACTGCAGCGCAGATCGCGCCGAACGCAACAACAGGACGAGGACCGAATTTATCGACCAGATAGCCTTCGATCGGCACCAGCCATGTTTCGGTCACAACGAAAATGGAGAATGCAACCTGAATGGCTGCCTTGCCCCAGTGGTGCGCATCGTTGATCGGGCCGACGAACAGCGTCCAGCCGTATTGCAGGTTGGCCACCAGACCCATGCACAGGATGCCTATGACGAGTTGCGCCCATCGGCTCTTCACACCGGTGGTCGGCGCATCGCTCACTTGAATAGTGCTCATGTTTTACTACCTCTCAAGAAGTCAAAATATTTGAAGCGGAGACGGGATGAGGAGACATACCGGTTTTTGCTTCGTTTGAATTGAAGGGGTGGCATTGGCGAGCAACATGACCAGTCTGACGCGGTCAAGGCCATCTCACGGTGACATGCACCGTGCTGTGCTTTTTTTATGATGACTTTGGCCTGCGCGGCTGATACGCACCCTCAAGTGCGTCGTTGTTACACCGAATGCCGTTTACGCGGCTGGGGGAGCGCGGGTGGAATAGAACTGCAGGAAAACAGTGAAAAAATCACTGAATGGGGAATGCGCCTGGAATGGCGCAGTATTGGCGAATGCGGGAAGGACGAAGGTCGAAATCAGACCGCTGTCCAGATCATCCAGAGAGAAGTGGTTACCGGTATCGTTGTTGTCGGAAGACGAACTACCCTCTTCCAGCACCGATTGGGTTGTGGTCTGGTCCGAAACCGCGTGACGCGCATGCCGGGCATACGCGTCCGCCAACGCCACGTGCTGCGCAAACAGCAGCAGCAGCGTCAGGCAAAGGTTGGCAAAAAAGCGCGATTTCATTGGACTGAAAGTATTCCCTGTTGTATGGGGCGACTTATGAACCGGCGAATTATACGGACATTTATTGGATCCCGCGCAAAGATATTTACGGTTTCGCTAACTGGTATTTCCATTGCTCATATCAATACAACGTTTTCTCTTCTAAAACGATGACAGAAATTCGCCGCGGCATGCCAAAAAATTCCTCCATCAGATTCTTAAGCAATCTTAATTAAATTCTTCTTAAGACGAGCCTGTCGCCAAATATTCTTCATGAGCGCCTGAATGCGCAAACAGCAAGGCGATCTCGCTGTCTATTAAGAGTGCCCTTCACCGACCGGAATGTCGAACAGAGTCATACAAATAAAAAATAACAGCCGCACTCTTAGACCACGTCCGGCCGAAGTTGATGCAACCGATGCCGATGTCCGGCCCATTTTCCACATACACCGCACGAGATGGCGCATGACAAGATGCGATAACATATGCAGCTGGCAACACCAGCGTGCATTCCGCAGCCGGTTGCGGCTCGCTTCTTGCGATCCCTGCCGCGCTTTGTCCCAACTACTTTGTCACCACCCCCTATGAAATTTGACGTCGCCATCATCGGCAGCGGCCTTGCCGGCCTGACGGTTGCTCTCCATCTGGCTGAAACCCGCAAGGTAGCAGTGATTTCCAAACGGTCGCTGCTCGACGGCGCCAGCAATTGGGCACAAGGCGGCATTGCCGCGGTGCTGGATTCGAACGACAGCATCGACGAACACGTCGCCGACACACTGGTCGCAGGTGGCGGCCTGTGCGATGAACCGGCAACACGTTTCATCATCGAGCACGGACGCGAAGCGGTGGAATGGCTGATCAAGCAAGGCGTGCCGTTCACGCCGGACGCCGAGGCCGAACTGGGTTTCCACCTCACGCGCGAAGGCGGTCATAGTCAGCGCCGCATCATTCATGCCGCAGATGCAACCGGCCACGCAGTGCAAGTGACGCTGGAAGAAAAGGTGCGCAAGCATCCGAACATCACGCTGATGGAGCATCACTATGCGATCGACGTGATCACATCCGAAAGCCTGGAACGCAAGAAGCGCGGCCCGCGTTGCCTGGGCCTGTACGTGCAGGACGTCAAAACCGGGAAGGTGCTGACGATCGCCGCAGAACATACCGTCCTGGCCACAGGTGGCGCAGGCAAGGTCTATCTGTATACGACGAACCCCGACACCGCTACCGGCGACGGCATCGCGATGGCTTGGCGCGCCGGATGCCGCATCGCCAACATGGAATTCATTCAGTTCCACCCTACCTGCTTGTATCACCCCTATGCGAAATCGTTTCTGATCAGCGAAGCAGTACGCGGCGAAGGCGGCGAGTTGAAGCTGCCGCCAACCGCCGGCCGTGATGCGGGCAAGCGCTTCATGCCGGGTTACGACGAGCGCGCCGAGCTTGCACCGCGCGACATCGTGGCCCGCGCGATCGACGCCGAGATGAAGAAGCGCGGTCTGGATTACATGCACCTGGACATCAGCCACAAGCCGGCTGATTTCATCAGAGAGCACTTTCCGACCATCATGGAGCGCTGCCTGCAATTCGGTATCGATATCACCAGTGAGCCAATCCCGGTGGTGCCGGCTGCGCACTATACCTGCGGCGGCATCATCACCGACCTGTGCGGCCGTACCGACCTGCCCGGCCTGTACGCCGTCGGTGAAGCGACCTGTACTGGCTTGCATGGCGCCAATCGTCTCGCCAGCAATTCGCTGTTGGAATGCTTGGTCCTGGGTCGAGCCACTGCGCAATACATCGAACAGCAGCCGAAACAGAAAGCTGTCACGCTGCCCGCATGGGATGAAAGCCGCGTCACGGACGCGGACGAGGAAGTCATCATCGCCAACAACTGGGAAGAGTTGCGCCGCTTCATGTGGAACTACGTCGGCATCGTGCGCACGACCAAACGGCTGGAACGTGCGCAACATCGCATCCGCCTGCTGAAGGAAGAGATCGACGAGTACTACGCAAATTTCCGCATCACGCCAGATCTGCTGGAGCTGCGCAATCTGGTCGAAGTTGCTTCGCTGATCGTGCAGAGTGCGCTGTCGCGGCGCGAAAGCCGCGGCCTGCACTTCAGCCGTGATTATCCGGAGACGCTGCCGAAGGCTTTGCCGAGCGTGCTATCGCCGCACCGGCCGTTCTGACAGAGCAAACAAAAAGCCGCATCACGATGCGGCTTTTTTTATTCGGTGAGAAACAAGTTCAAAGAATGCGCAAGGAATAATCCGTTGCGCGTACATCTTTCGTCAGACTGCCGATCGAAATGCGGTCTACACCGGTTTCCGCAATGGTCCGCACCGATTCACGATTGATACCGCCCGATGCTTCCAGCACCGCGCGCCCCTGCGACAATTCCACCGCTTCGCGCATCATGTCGAGCGAAAAATTATCGAGCAGAACCGAGGTCGCACCGGCGGCAAGCGCCTCTTCCAGTTCCGCCAGCGTCTCAACTTCGATCTGAATCGAAACACCGGCATTCAGCGCAAGTGCTGCCTGCATCGCTGCCGTTACGCCGCCGGCCGCCGCAATATGGTTTTCCTTGATCAGGATGCCGTCGTACAGGGCGAGGCGCTGGTTATCGCCACCGCCGACGCGTACCGCATATTTCTGTGCGAGACGCAGGCCCGGCAAGGTCTTCCGTGTATCGAGTACGCGTGCCCGAGTCCCCGCTACAAGATCGGCATACTCACGTGTAGCCGTTGCCACGCCGGACAGCAATTGTAGGAAATTGAGCGCCGCACGTTCTGCGGTCAACAAGGCGCGGGCTGGCGCTTCAATCGCGCACACTTCGCTGTCAGCCTGCATCCGATCACCCTCGGCATAACGCCATACGATGCAGATGCGTGGGTCAAGCTGCTTCATCACACCCTCGAACCACGGTGCGCCGCACAGCACGGCGGATTCACGCACGATAACGTGCGCCTTGACGCTTTCGTTCTCCGGTACCAGCTTGCCGGTAACGTCGCCGCTGCCGACGTCCTCTTCCAGCGCAGCGTGGATGTTCGCTTCGAACGCCGCTTTCAATGCTGCGTCGAAGGGAGCAAATGGATTCTTCAGCGTGCTCATGCCGGGCCAATGCCAGAGAACAGTTTCTGCTCCTTCGCCAGATCGCTCGACGGACGTACATTCGCCTTCTGTGCGGCGGCGAAGTCCAGCATGCGATCAATACATACCTGCGCCTTGCGCCCAATCTCCGGATCGACGTGAATTTCGTTGCGGCCGGTTTCCAGCACCTCGAGCAAATTCTGCAAACCGTTCATTGCCATCCACGGGCAGTGCGCGCAGCTCTTGCAGGTGGCGCTGTTGCCAGCGGTCGGTGCATCGATAAAGATTTTTCCTGGTGCGGCGGCGCGCATCTTGTGCAGGATGCCATTGTCGGTCGCCACAATGAATTCCTGCGCATCCAGGGTTTGCGCGGCATGAATCAGTTGCGAGGTCGAACCGACTGCATCGGCCTGCGCGACGACCGCTGCCGGTGACTCGGGATGTACCAGCACCTTGGCGTTCGGATGCTCCTTCTTCAGCAGCTCGAGTTCGATCGCCTTGAATTCATCATGCACCAGGCAGGAACCTTGCCACAACAGCATGTCGGCGCCGGTCTGCTTCTGGATGTAGCTGCCGAGGTGCTTGTCCGGTGCCCACAGGATCTTCTTGCCCTGTGCATGCAGATGTTCGACGATCTTCAGTCCGATGGACGAGGTCACCATCCAGTCGGCGCGCGCCTTCACTGCCGCGCTGGTATTCGCATAGACCACGACCACGCGGTCCGGATGGGCATCGCAGAAAGCGGCAAATTCGTCCGCCGGGCAACCGAGATCCAGCGAGCACGTCGCATCGAGATCCGGCATCAAGATGGTCTTTTCGGGGCTCAGGATTTTCGCCGTCTCGCCCATGAACTTCACGCCAGCAACGATCAGCGTCTTGGCCGGATGATCACGGCCGAAGCGCGCCATTTCCAGTGAATCAGAAACGCAGCCGCCGGTTTCTTCGGCGAGGTCCTGCAAGTCGGCGTCGACATAGTAATGCGACACCAGCACCGCTTCCTTTTCCTTCAGCAGCTGCTTGATGCGCGCTTTCAGCGCAGCGCGCTCTTCCTGTGAAGGAGTGGCCGGCGTACGCGCCCAGGCATGAGCGACGCAGCTGCTGCCGCTTTCCATCATCGGGCGTTCGAATTCAACGGTTTTGATTGGCTGGGTCTGCATGGCTGATCAGTCTGTCCCTTCGGTGGCCTCGCCTGCGCAGCGACGCCGCGCGAGTACGGGAATTGTAGTCCGATTCGAATATGACGGCAGCCCGCCGCCGCACAAGGCTCGGGGCGCAGCCGCCTGAAAAAATTGTAGTGGCGAAATAAAAAGCGCGACCGGCGTAGCCGATCGTGCCTAGGCACTTCTGCTTACTGAATACCCTGGCTCGCCAGGTAATCCTCGTAGCTGCCCTGGAAGTCAATGATCTCGCCATCCTTCACTTCGAGTACGCGCGTTGCCAGCGACGAGACGAACTCCCGGTCGTGCGACACGAAGATCAGCGTGCCGGCATACTTTTCCAGCGCAATATTCAGCGATTCGATGGATTCCATATCCATGTGGTTGGTCGGTTCGTCGAGCAGCAATACGTTGTGACGACCGAGCATCAGCTTGCCGTACATCATGCGGCCTTTCTCGCCGCCTGATAGCACCTTGACGGACTTCTTCACATCGTCGCCGCCGAACAGCAGACGGCCGAGAATGGAACGTACTGCCTGATCATCATCGCCTTCCTTGGTCCACTGTCCCATCCAGTCGGTCAGATTCTTATCGCTGGCAAATTCCTCGGTCGGATCCTGCGGCATGTAGCCGACGTTGGCGTTCTCCGCCCACTTCACGCTGCCGTGATCGGCTGCGAGGCCGGTGATGTCGGCACCGCCGATACAACGCAGCAGCGTGGTCTTACCCGCGCCGTTCGCACCGATGATCGCGATACGTTCACCGGCCTCGATCAGGATGCTGAAATTATTGAAAAGCTCACGGTCGTATTTCTTCGACAGGCCCTGAACCTCGACCGCCTGACGATGCAGCTTCTTCTCGCCTTCGAAACGCACGAAGGGGTTGGCACGGCTCGATGGTTTGATGTCCTCGACCTTGATCTTGTCGATCTGCTTGGCGCGCGAGGTGGCCTGACGAGCCTTCGATTTGTTGGCCGAGAAGCGGCGTACGAAATCCTGCAGCTCGGCGACCTTTTCCTTGGCCTTGGCATTGTTTGCCAATTGCTGCGCGCGCGCTTGCGAGGAAGCGAGCATGTAGTCGTCGTAGTTGCCCGGATAGACCTTCAAGGTGCCGTAATCCATATCCGCCATGTGCGTGCACACCTGATTCAGGAAGTGACGATCGTGCGAGATGATGATCATCGTGGAGTTGCGCTGATTGAGCACCTCCTCCAGCCAGCGAATCGTATTGATATCCAGGTTGTTGGTCGGCTCGTCGAGCAGCAGAATGTCCGGATTGGAAAACAACGCTTGCGCCAGCAGCACGCGCAACTTCCACCCCGGCGCCACGGCGCTCATCGGTCCCTGGTGCTGTTCCAGCGGAACGCCCACGCCGAGCAGCAGCTCACCTGCGCGCGCCTCGGCGGTGTAGCCGTCGTACTCGGCAAACTTTGCCTCGAGATCGGCGGCTTTCATGTAATCCTCGTCGGTCGCTTCCGGGTTCGCGTAGATGGCGTCGCGCTCGGACATCGCTGCCCACATTTCCGTGTGGCCCATCATCACGACGTCCAGCACGCGCATTTCCTCGAACGCAAACTGGTCCTGGCGCAATTTACCGAGGCGCTCGTTGGAATCGAGCATCACAGTGCCAGCGCTCGGTTCCAGATCGCCGCCGAGAATTTTCATGAAGGTCGACTTGCCGCAGCCATTGGCACCGATCAGGCCGTAGCGATTACCTTCGCCGAACTTGACGGAAATGTTTTCGAACAACGGCTTGGGGCCGAACTGCATTGTGATATTGGCGGTGGACAGCACGGGAGAAAACCTTTGCGGGAGGGTGTAGACAAGCCGTGCATTTTACCATCCGGCCGCCCTGCAGATCGAGCGCGGCTGCGATCAACCGCGTCGAGACAAGCCCGGATAGCCGCGCATCACCAGTTCGAAGGCGTTTTGCCTCGAATGCAATTGCGCCCGCGCACCATTCACGAGCGTGACTTTGTCGCGCCCGTGGCCGAAAGGCAGACCGGTAAGAACGGGAATCGGCAGATAAGCGCGCAGCCAGGCCACCATCTGCGCATAGTCGTAGCCATTGTCGTAATCGCTCAGCTTGTAGGCAGAAAAGTCGCCGAGTAGCAAGGCCTTCTGCCGCCCGAGAATGCCGGCATGTGCCAGCTGCAACAGCATGCGCTCCACGCGGTAGGGATGTTCGTTGACGTCTTCGACAAACAGGATGCCACCCTCCACTGTCGGCAAATAGGAAGAGCCGACCAGATGCGTCAGCATGGCGAGGTTGCCGCCCCATAGCATCCCTTCCACGTCGACCACCGGATTGTCATCGGTATGGGCATGCACGACATGCTCTTCCTGCGACACGCACTGCCAGAAGTCCTGCAGCGTGAACGCACTCAATTCTTCGCGCAGAAAATCGTCGCACAGCATCGGTCCCGCGAAACTGCTTGCGCCATGTGCCAGCAAGCCCATCTGCAGCGCAGTGAAATCGCTATGACCGATGAAGAACTTGCCGCTTGCAGCCAGCATGGGGAAGTCGATTTGCGGAAGCAGCCGTGTCAAGCCGTAACCACCGCGTAAGGCGAGCACGATATCGACTTCCGGATCGCGTGCCGCGGCGTGAATTTGCGCGAGGCGGCCTTCGTCGGTTGCAGCAAAGCGCTGGAACTTGCGATCGCTTTCGTAATAATTCCGTACATGGCAGCCCTGCTCGCACAGATTCACGATGCCACGCTGAGCCGCTTCGTCGTTCAAGGCATAGCCGCTGAGCGCGATGATCGCGACCACTGGTGTCTTGCCATTGTGGGCGATCATCGTGCGGATATCCGCATTCAATTCTGCATTCGTCATGGCTGTTTTTCTTCTGTGTGCTGCATGCCGCTCGCTGCACGGCAATGCTCGCCGATCAGATCGGTAATCAGTGGATCGAGCGCATCAGGCAAATCATGTCCCATGCCGTCGATTTCCTGCATCACTGCACCAGGCACCAGACGTGCAGTGTCGCGGCCGCATTCGATCGGCACTAGCGGATCTTCCTTGCCGTGGATGACAAGCGTCGGCACGCGCATCTGCTTCAGCAGTTCCACGCGATCCGCAGATGCGCCGATCGCCAGCAATTGTCGGGTCGTTCCGATCGGATCGAGACTGCGCTCGACACTACTGCGTATGCGTTGATGCAGCACATCCGGTGCAAAGTAAGCGCGGCTGCCGATTACGCGCAGGGCGTCCACAAAATGATCGACGACATCATCGATGCGGTCGGCGCTCGGCGGTTTAGTAAACAAAACCTTGCGCGCTTCTCGCGTTGGCCCAGGCAATCCTTGGCGGCCGCTGGTAGACATGATCGATGTCAGACTGAGCACACGCTCCGGATGCCTACCCGCGACAATTTGCGCAATCATGCCACCCATCGACACGCCGACTATATGCGCCCTGCGTATGCGTAATGCATCCAGCAGCCCGACCGCATCGGTGGCCATGTCGTCCAGTGTATAGCCGGCCTTCAGCCGCATGCGAAACATCAGCTTCAGTACCGCCAGCGTGGTATTCGGTTTGCCGAGATGCGTGAGCTTGGTGGACAGGCCGCTGTCGCGATTGTCGAAGCGGATCAGGTAAAACCCCTGTCTCGCTAGTCCTTCGCAGAAGGATTCCGGCCAGGACACGAGCTGCATGCCGAGGCCCATGATCAGCAGGACCGGCTCACCCCGCGGATCGCCCTGCGTATCGTATTCGATGGTGATGTCGTTGACTTGAATGCTGGGCAAGACAGACCTTCAGCGAACTTCGCAAACGAAAGAGGAATAGAAATTGCGCACATTGCGAATCATATCGTTCGGCATGGCCCGATGCCAGACGATCATCGACATTACCCTGCCAGGCGGTCGGATTGCGCCTGGCGGCGCCGTTCCGCAAAGAATTCGCGCAGCAACGCGCCACATTCTTCGGCCAGTACCCCGCCGACAAGTTCCGTATGGTGGTTCAGCTTTTCCTGTTCGAACAGATTGACGATGGAACCGCAGGCGCCGGTCTTGGGATCGGTCGCCCCGTACACGACGCGCGCCAGCCGCGCATGCATCATCGCGCCCGAGCACATTGCGCAAGGCTCCAGCGTGACGAACAGCTCGCATCCCGGCAGCCGATAGTTGCCAAGTATGGTGGCCGCAGCGCGCAGTGCCATGATTTCCGCATGAGCAGTCGGATCGTGCGTGCCGATCGGCTGATTGAATCCGGTGGCAACCACCTCGCCGTCCTTGACCACGACTGCGCCGACCGGCACTTCGCCCAGCGCCCACGCATTGTGCGCCTGGTCCAAAGCCTGCCGCATATAGACTGCGTCGTCCATGCGTTCAGCTCTGATCGGTGATCTCAGCCCAGCAGTTGGGCGTTTCGTGCAGCACCAGCTTGTGCAGGCGCAGGCCGGTGCCGTAGCGGTCCGTGTACACGGGACTCAGAATATCGAAGGCCGTCTGCGCCAGATTTTCCACAGTGGGAATCCGGTCGATGATCACGGTCTTGTGGCCCGGGATGCTTTCCAGGAAACCGCGCACCTTCGTATCCTTTTCATATACCAGGAAGGCATGATCCCAGACATCGACCAGATGCTGCTTGGCCAGCGTTTTGATATCGGAAAAATCCATGATCATGCCGTTATCCGAGCTGCCTTCCTGCTCGATGACCTTGCCGATAAGTGTAATTTCCAGCGTATAGCGATGGCCGTGCAGATTGCGGCACTGGCTCTTGTGATCGGGGATCCGATGGCCGGCATCGAATTCCAGTTTGCGCGTGATGGTCAACATGATGATCAGGGTATTTGAAGAAGTTTGTGCGTTTGCAGGCTGAGCTTCCATTTCGGATTGCATTTGCAGGTCTCGATGGCCAGCCGCGTATTGTGCTCGACCAGCGGGCCATCCATCGGCTGCACGAAAAAATGATCGAAATCGAGGTCTTCATAGGCCTGCAGCGACTGCCCGGCCTGTGGAATGACGACCTTGATCTCATTGCCTTTCCGCACTACGAGCTGCGATCCCATCTTGGGGCTGACGCAGATCCAGTCGACGCCTTCCGGCACGGGAATGGTTCCGTTTGTTTCGATCGCGATCTCGAATCCGCGCGTGTGCATACTGGCGATCAGCGCGGCATCGAGCTGCAGCAGCGGTTCGCCGCCGGTAAACACCACGTATTTGCTGCCTGGATAGGTAGATGGCCACAACGCGTCGATTGCTGCCGTTAGCGACTGGCTGTCCGAAAATTTGCCGCCGCCCTCGCCATCGGTACCGACGAAATCCGTATCGCAGAACTGGCAGATCGCCGTTTCGCGATCGCTTTCACGGCCCGTCCACAGATTGCATCCGGCAAAGCGGCAGAACACCGCCGGACGGCCGGCGTGTGCGCCCTCGCCCTGCAAGGTGTAGAAGATTTCCTTTACGCTGTAAGTCAAAGTGTCCGCCGAAGAAGCGTTGCACGCGATGTCGAAAACTATTCGAATCGCTCGGTGTCTGCAAGCTGTATTGCCGCGCACCGCGAGAAGGCTGCCATTATAGACCACCGCCTCGCGCACAGCCGTGGAGACAGGCGGTACATCAACGGAGGCAGGATGAGCCAAGTACAAGCATCTTTGAGCGCCGCGGCGTTGCGCATACGCGTCGGCATTGGCGGTTGGAATTTCGAACCCTGGCGCGACAACTTCTATCCTAGCGATCTACCGCATCATCTTGAGCTTGAATATGCGAGTCGCCGCGTGACTGCGATCGAAATCAACAGCACCTATTACGGCATACAAAAGCCGGCAACCTTCGCCAAATGGCGCGAGGCAACGCCGGACGGCTTCCTCTTTTCGCTGAAAGCCTCGCGCTATGCGACCAATCGCCGTGTGCTGAGTGAAGCCGGTGACAGCGTCGCGCGCTTCATTGATAGCGGCATCGCGGAACTGGGCGAGAAGCTTGGCCCCATCGTATGGCAATTCGCACCGACCAAGCGCTTCGACCCCGAAGACTTCGAAGCCTTCCTGGCCTTACTGCCGAAGAACGTGGACGGCCGCCCCCTGCGTCATGTGGTGGATGTGCGCCATGAGAGTTTCATGACGCCGGCTTTCCTTTCTCTGGCGCGGCGCTATCAGGTAGCGACCGTCTTTACCGATTCCGATGACTATCCCTCTTTCGCGGATCCGACCGCCGATTTCATCTATGCACGCCTGATGCGCAGCAACACAGCGATACCGACCGGTTATCCGCTCTCGGCTTTGCAGACCTTGCACGATCGCGCCGTCATCTGGGCGGAAGGCGGCCAGCCGGACGGCCTGCCGATGATCGAGGAGAGACAGGCGCCGCCCGCCGGGGGCCGCGACGTCTTTCTGTATTTCATCAACGGCGCGAAGGAAAGAGCCCCGGCAGCGGCGCAAACCTTGGTGCAACTGCTGGGCTTTACGCCGCTGGCATGGCCGCCCGCTTGAAAACACGCCAAGGCGTAACGATCTACGAGGAAGTATCGGCCGCGAAGAAGAATGGCAATACAGATACGGAAGGAGACGGCATGGCTTATCCGAAGAATCAGTTTGGCGTACCGCAATATCCGCAAGGCGATGCGCGGCGACTGTTCGTATTGGCGTCAGCCATCGACCTGCTTGAACGTGCGACCGTGACCGCCATTGCGGACCTGACCGGATTCGACAAAGGCATTGTCGATGAAGAGGTCGCCAAATTGCGCGAACAGTACGGCATGGCGATTCACAAGTTTGGCGACATGTACAAGATCGAATCGTGGGGCGATGTGCTGAACAAGGAAGGTGTGGTGCGCTCGATGAAGCAGGAGTAAGAACCGACCCTCTTCACGGCATGCCACGTCAAGCAGCGATCCGACTCGCGGGCTTTCCTGTTCGCGCAACCGACGTCTTGTCCGGACGCGGCGTTCTTGCTTTTCGCTTTTTCTTCGGTTCGGTAGTGGCTGCTTCCGGCTGCGCTGCGACGGCAACGTGTTCCAGCAAAGCCAGCACGATGGCCTCAGCTCGCTGGGAAGGCTCATCGTCTTTCAATTTACAACAGGCCGCCTCGACCACCGTATGCAGCGAACCGTCCATATACGCTTCCACTACGCCAGGGTGAACGTAGCATTTGCGGCAAATTGTCGGCGTATTGCCGAGTTTCTTTGCCACCATCGCGATCGCTTCCACAACGTTCTTTTTTGCCTGTGCGCTTGATTCTGCCGGTCCGTATTCGGCAAGGATCGCTGCGGCCAGCATGGTGCCGGACCAGGTGCGAAAATCCTTCGCCGTATAGTCTTCACCGGTCAGTTCCCGCAAGTACTCGTTGACGTCGGCCGATTCTATGGTGTGCCGAACACCGTTCTCGTCGACATACTGGAACAGCTCCTGCCCGGGAAGGTCGCGCGTGCGCTGAATGATGCGTGCAAGCCGGCGATCGTGCAGGCGAATGGAGTGCTGCACACCGCTTTTTCCTCGAAATTCGAAACGGATTTCCGAGCCGTCGACCCGCACGTGTTTCTTGCGCAAGGTCGTCATACCAAAGGATTCATTGCTGCGCGCATATTCCTTATTGCCGACCCGCATCATGGTCGTCTGCAGCAGACCGACGATAACAGCCAGTATTTTTTCACGCGGCAAGCCAGGCAAGGCAAGCGCCGCGTCAATGCGGCTGCGAATGGCCGGCAAGGCCACGCCGAAATTGCGCAGGCGGCCATACTTCGCTTCGTCGCGAACATTGCGCCATTGCGCGTGATAGCGATACTGCTTGCGGCCGCGCGCGTCGCGCCCTGTCGCCTGAATATGCCCATTGCTCCAGCGGCAAATCCACACATCGGCCCACGCCGGCGGAATGGCGAGCGACCTGATTCTTGCCAATTCCTTTTCGTCTTCGATCGGCAAGCCTTTGGGGTCGACGTACCGGAAACCGTTCCTGGCCGGCTCGCGCCGGATGCCGGGCATGCGGTCATCCACATAACGCAGGCCCGCCGACCGCGCATCTTCCAGCGCGGTATTGATGCATTCGGCAACTTCGATGTCCTTGCTGTGTGTGTCGACCATGGCAGACCTGGATTGATGCTGCCATCGTAAGGAGGAATCGCGTTTGCTACAGTCAGCGGAATGCGCGTCGAAACGTCAGACGACTCTCACACTTATCAGCCCGGTAGCGCCTTGATCGTCGGTTCCGGTGCGCCGGACCACGTCAACTCGAAAACCTGCCCCCGGCGTACATTGCCAACCAGCGCCGGGCGAAAGCAGGCCAAATTGGTCCCGCCTGCCCGGCGTACGCTCGGGTAGACAATGCCCAGCGAACCGTCCTCCAGCAATTGAGCGGCGAGGCGTTGCGAAGCGACGTAGCTATCCGGCGCGAGGCATTTCTCGTGGGACTTCGCACCGCGCAGATCATGAAAACTGCTATTGAAGTCTGCCAATAGATTCTGATAGCGCACGCTGTCATCGAAACGATTGATTTCGGCGTATTCCACAGTCTTGTGGAACGCAACTTCCGCCAGCGCCGTCTCGATATCAAAGGCACAGTACCAGGCACCGCGCTCGTCATTGTTGAAGCGGCTGCCCTCCGGCCGCGCATAGGTGAACGCGGCATTGATCATGCGGAAGTTCGGTACGCCGAATACCAGTTCGTCGACGCCGATACCCACTGCGCGGCCATGTTCAGCGAGCAGGCGCTCGTTGGTGGCGTTGTCCAGCTCGAAAATATCGGACAGATGGGCCGTGCTGTCGGACAGCGGCGCGAGAACGGAGTCTTCCTTGTCGGCAAAGCGGGAGGGAATCAGACGGCAAGTATCAAATTGCCGTACCTGCACAATCGGAAGCGCCATCAGAGGCCGCCGCGGCGTGCGTCCAAGAGCTTACGCACCATCTGCATGGCCAGCAAGCCGCCGGCCTTCATGTAGGCGATTGGCGTCTGTCCGGAAAAGATTGCGTTGCTGTTCGGCAAACTTATCCACTCATCCGCCAGTTTGTCGCCATACAGAATGTGCAGCGCCTTGTAGATACCGATCAGATACGAAATACGGGTAATTCGATCGACCTCCAATACTCGGTCCGGATTCTTTTTCCACTCGTAGAAAGCACTGCTGGAAAGGCCGCCCAGCAACTCGCGCGCATCTTCATCGCGCACCTTCCAGGCGTCGATCAGCTTGAAAAACCCCTTCAGCGCCGAGCGAGATAGACGTTCCCGCTCGGACTTGGCATTCAGGTCGACCGGTGCCTGGGGCTCGAATCGGCTTTTTGGGTAGGCGTAGACAGCACTCATGGAATTTCTCCGTTTTTGGATATTTTATACTCCATTTTCGGAAATGCAAGCTACAAACGATAAACGCCGCAGAAGCGGCGTTTTTTCTCCGGGACGGCGGGTCAAGCGACAGCCGGCACTCTCTGTTCTTCGATATAGCGCTTGCCCTGCTCCAGCGCATACGCTGCGGCCGCCTCCGCGGAATCAAATGTCGCTTGCACGACGCTGATACTGATGACCGGGTAATTGAGCTTGGAAATATGAAAACTGCCGACCCATTTACCGTTGTCATGCTTCTCGCTGGTGGCATGCACGGAATAACCTTGATGTTTTTCTACGTCGGTATGGCTCATGCTTTTCTCCTTTTGATGGTCCGTCTCCTGCCTTCTTCTGCCTAGCATAGCCAAGCCCGGCAGCGGACGCCATAGGCCGTGTATCGTACGCAACGGCGGGAAAAATAGGATCGCAACGTGCGTATCGCACGCCTTTTCCCTTATTGAGTTTGCAAGCCGCAAAAAAATCCCTATGAATTGGGACGCAGAACAAACTCGTGAGGGCATGCGGAAAATTCCAAGGGGCTTTTTGCCTTTGAGAACGCTTCCTTTGAGCAGTGTGTTTGGGGATAGCGCCCTGCCCAAAATTTCCTTGCTATTCGCCGAATCAGGGAGCCTGCCAACTCAATGAGCAGAACGACATACGCATCGAGAGATTCGGATGGCTGATGTCTATCACCCCTCAGCAGACCGGCGCCATTTGCGATGTGCGCCAACGTTGCGCAGACCACTTATCTTGCTGGCCGAACCTTCGACGATGACCGCATATTGCGCCCGCGATCTGGATGAATTCGGAATGGATGTATGGCGGAAGCGGTGAGATTCGAACTCACGGAGGGTATAACCCCTCGCTGGTTTTCAAGACCAGTGCCTTAAACCACTCGGCCACACTT
>DATAHI010000048.1:0-19623 GCA_036263255.1 Oxalicibacterium sp.
CGGGAGAAGCTTTCGAAAAGGGTGAATCGCTTCAGATGCCCTGTTCATGCGCTTTTCCACGCCATTTCGATATGGCGAGGCTGATGGCTGGTCGACGTTTGTAAGACAAACGCCTACCGGTCTGCTGTCGTCTGTTCGGTATTCAAAAACCGAAAGTTGCCTATTCCGGCAAAAAAACTCCCCCTGCAGAATGCAATTGCCGGCTCACAAAGATGAGCCTCAATCAAATCACTGCCGAGGGAAATCATGACGACGAACGACATCATTGCTGAAATCCGTGACGCCAATCTCGGCTATCTGATGCTGGCACAACAAATGATCCGCGCCGACAAGGCGACGGCGATCTTCCGCCTCGGCATCAGTAGCGAAATCGCTGATCTGATCGAGGGCATGAACAATTCCCAAATCCTGAAACTGGCAAGTGCCAATATGATGCTGGCACGCTTTCGTTTCGACGACGGAGCCATTCTCGGGATGCTGACCAACTACAACAAGGAGCGTTCGCTGGCGCATTCGCACGCCGCCATCTTGATGGCGGGCCAGGCAGTCGAGCAGATTGCCTGATCGGTAAAACCTACATCCGAGGTGTGAACATGGCCAAGAAAAGCGTCGTCTCCGAATCGCAGGAAATCCAGCTCGCCATCGAGCTCATCAATCTGGGTGCCCGCCTGCAGTTGCTGGAATCCGAAACCTCGCTGTCGCGTGAGCGCTTGCTGAAGCTGTACAAGGAGTTGCGGGGCGTCTCGCCGCCGAAAGGCATGCTGCCGTTCTCGACCGACTGGTTCATTACCTGGCAACCGAACATCCATTCCTCGCTGTTCATCGGTATCTACACCTACCTGGTTGAGCATGCCCACATCACCGGTATTCAGGCCATTATCAAGGCTTACAAGCTTTATCTGGAGCAGGCCGAACTTGGCGCCGACGGTGAGCCAGTATTGTCGCTCACGCGTGCCTGGACACTAGTGCGCTTCTTTGAAAGCAAGATGCTAACGACCGCATGCTGCAGCGAATGCAGTGGCCGTTTCGTCGTGCATCAACTGGATCTGAACGCAAACTACACCTGCGGGCTGTGCCATATGCCTTCCCGTGCCGGCAAGACCAAGCGCGCAAAGGATGCTGCGATGCTGGCTGCGTGATATCGTTTGCGCATGTACCTTTCAAGATCATCCGCGTGAAACAACCTGACTACTCCGGCGCCGTGCCGGAGCAGCCGAGCAGATCCATGTTGCGAGCGCCTGCGGTGCAGGCTTTGCTTCTTCAAGCCATCTGCCTGATTGTCGTTTTGCTGCTCAATGCCGGGCTGGCCGCCTTGCTGCATATCGCGATGGGGCCGTTGGTCTTCGCTTGCATTCAAGGCATATGTGCTGCGCTGTTGACAAGATGGCGTCGTCTTGCATCCTGGTGGCTGGTGATCCAGTTGACCTTCCCAATTTCACTGGTTTTACTACTGTCGCTACAGTTGCCGCCAACGATTTTTCTCGTTGCATTTGTCTTTTTTTTACTGCTGTATTGGAGTACGTTTCGCACCCAAGTGCCGTTTTACCCATCCGGCCGGGCGGTATGGGAAGAGCTGGCGCAGATTGTTCCGCAAGATAGAGCCTTTTCCTGCGTTGATATCGGCAGCGGTCTTGGCGGCTTGGTGCTGCATCTGACGCGACGATTTCCGTCGGCGCAGATAAGTGGTGTCGAACTGGCACCGCTGCCCTGGATGGTCAGCGCAGTACGCGCGCGCGCGACAGGCAGCACTGCGCGCTTTTATCGCCAGGATTACCATGCACTGAATCTTGCCGACTATGACGTCGTGTTCGCTTATCTTTCTCCGGCCGCCATGCCTGCCCTATGGCACAAGGCGCGCAGCGAAATGCGGGAAGGGAGCATGCTGGTCAGCTATGAATTCCCGATTCCCGATGTCGAGCCGTCAATGACGATTTCGCCACGGAAGAACGGTCCGAAATTGCACATCTTTCACCTCTGAAAACGCGGCATGCGATGCGGCTCAAGTTCCTGTCAATTGAGCCGTTTAACACTCATGCCGGTGCAAAAAAACAAGCGCCGATTAATACAACAGCTGCGGCATGATGCCGGTTGCGCTACGGCAACCCTTAAGGCAATAATGACGCATACACCCATCACGGAGCGCGCGCTTGCTAGTCATTATTGGATATTTGGTCGTCCTCGGATCGGTTTTCGGAGGGTTTGCGCTTGCAGGTGGGCACTTAGCCGCTCTGTTTCAGCCGCTGGAGCTGCTGATGATCGGCGGCGCTGCGGCTGGCGCTTTTTTCGTGGGCAACAACGGCAAGGCCATCAAGGCAACTTTGAAGGCGCTGCCTTCTGTGCTCAAGGGTTCCAAGTACACGAAAGCACTGTACATGGAGCTAATGACGCTGCTGTTCGAAATTCTCAGCAAGGTGCGCAAGGAAGGCTTGATGTCGATCGAAGGCGACATCGAGAGCCCTGAGGAAAGCGCGATCTTCTCCAAATACCCTGCCGTCCTGGCGAATCATCATCTGACCGAATTCATGACGGACTATCTGCGGCTGATGGTGTCGGGGAATATGGATGCGTTCCAGATCGAGAACCTGATGGACAACGAGATCGATACGCATCATGCGGAAGGCGAGATCCCGGTGCACTGTATTGCCAAGCTGGGTGACGGCTTCCCCGCCTTCGGTATCGTGGCAGCGGTGATGGGCGTGGTGCATACGATGGAGTCGGTGGGCCTGCCGCCGGCCGAGCTTGGCATTTTGATCGCGCATGCGCTGGTCGGTACCTTTCTCGGTATTCTGCTGTCGTACGGCTTCGTTTCGCCTCTGGCTGGCGTGCTTGAACAGAAGCTGCACGAATCTTCGAAGATCTTCCAGTGCGTGAAGGTGACATTGCTTGCCAGCCTGAATGGCTATGCGCCGGCACTGGCTGTCGAATTCGGCCGAAAAGTGCTGTTCTCGACTGAACGTCCTTCGTTCGGTGAGCTGGAAGAACACATCAAGCAATCGAAAACCAAGTAGTGCATTGCACTCATAAGACTGCAATCCGGCGGATAAGCGGAGACTGAACATGGCAGAAGAAGGACTCCGTCCGATCATCGTCAAGCGAATCAAGAAAGGTGGCGGCGGCCATCACGGCGGCGCATGGAAAATCGCGTACGCCGACTTCGTGACGGCGATGATGGCTTTCTTCCTACTGATGTGGCTGCTTGGCTCGACCACCAAGGGTGACTTGCAAGGCATCGCCGATTATTTCGCCACGCCCTTGAAAGTCGCGATGAGCGGCGGCTCGGGCAGTGGTGATGCAACCAGCGTGATCAAGGGCGGTGGCAAGGATCTGTCGCGTATCAACGGCCAACAGCAGAAGGGCGAGGACAAGACTCCCGCCACGCGCGTCAATCTCAATGCCGCAAAGGCAGAACTCGAGAAGCAAGACAACGATCGCCTGAAGGCGATGAAGGCGCGCATCGAGCAGGCGATCCAGGACATTCCCAGCCTGCGCCAGTACGCGAACCAGTTATTGATCGACATTACCTCCGAAGGTTTGCGGATTCAGATCGTCGACGAGAAGAATCGTCCGATGTTCGCGCTCGCGAAGGCCGAACTGCAGCCTTATACGAAAGTCATCTTGCATGAGCTTGCGCCGATGCTGAACGATATTCCCAATAGGATCAGCTTGTCCGGCCATACCGATGCAACGCCATATTCCAACGGTGAGAAAAGTTACAGCAACTGGGAGCTGTCGTCGGATCGTGCCAATGCCTCGCGCCGCGAATTGGTGGCCGGCGGGCTGGAAGAGAGCAAGGTGTTGCGCGTGGTGGGACTTTCGTCCGCCGTGCTGTTCGATGCCAGCAACCCGTACAACCCCGTCAACCGACGCATCAGCATCATCGTGATGAACAAGAAGACCGAGGAATCGATTACCAAAGCTGCGCAGAGCTCGGACGTGAACGATCGCGACACCGCGCAACAGGCAGTCGACGCCGTAGGTAGCAAGGCAGCAAATCCCCAGTCGGCACCGGTATCGACGTCGGCACCGGCGCAGTCCGCGCCAGTACAGCCCTCGGCAGCCGCGACTGCCGCCGCCGCTGCGGCTGCTGCCGCAGCGCCAAGATAAATCCGGCATTACGGAGACCGTTGATCGGGTAGGCTCATGACTGCAAACAAGACGTCCACGCTGCATATCAAGGAGCTGTTGTCCGGCGTGTCGGAGCACAGCAATCGGCACTTGAGTGAAGTGGAAACGGATCTGATTCAGACCAACATTCTGCTGCAGGAGGCAATTGCCAAATTGAGCGCAAGCTTCATGGCGATCCACGAAGCGGTAAGCGCGCAGCAGCAGGTGGTCCATGCCGTGGTCGCACAATGCGATGCGCCAGCCGAACTGGTGTCGGCCTTGCATGCGCAGGGAGAACAGGTTGGGGTGCATGTCAATGCAGCCGTGACCGGATTGCAGTTTCAGGACATGACGAATCAGCTGATCAGCCGCACGATGCGGCGTATCAACGGCTTGCGCGATGTGTTGGGTGATGTCGGCGTCGACAGCGAGGGCATTCCGGCCGAAATGGACGAAGCGTCATTGGTCGTTCGGCTGGACCGTATCCGCGAGGCGGTGCACGCGAAAAGCAGCGCGCTGGAGAACGAATTGTGGAAGGCCGTGTGCCAGACGCACATGGAAAGCGGCGACATCGAATTGTTTTAGTATGCGCGGCATTCGACATGACGAATGTGCGAGACAAATGGAGTAAAGGGATATGGCAAAAACGATATTGGCAGTCGACGACTCAGGTTCACTGCGCCAGATGGTGGTATTCAGCCTGAGGGCGGCCGGGTATCAGGTGACTGAAGCTGTGGATGGCCAGGACGGCCTCGACAAGGCAAAGTCCCAGTCTTTCGATCTGGTGCTGACCGATCAGAACATGCCTCGCATGGATGGCCTTGCGCTGATTCGCGCGCTGCGTGCGCTGCCTGACTACCAGCGGACTCCGATCCTGATGCTGACGACCGAATCGAGCGACGAGATGAAGGCCAAGGGCCGCGCGGCAGGGGCGAACGGCTGGCTGGTCAAGCCTTTTGATCCGCAGCGGTTGACCGAAGTGGTCAGGAAGGTCATCGGCTAGCGCCGTCGTTGCGCTTGCCGGGATGAAAACGGAGCAGGAATCATGACCATCGACATGAGCCAGTTTTTCCAGGTGTTCTTCGACGAGACCGAAGAACTGCTGGCTGAGATGGAAAAGTTGTTGCTGGAAGTGGACGTGTCAGCCCCCGATCCAGAGGGGCTGAACGCCATTTTTCGCGCTGCGCATTCGATCAAGGGCGGGGCTGCCACGTTCGGCATTACCGACCTCACCGAAGTTACGCACGTACTGGAAACGCTGCTCGACCGCATTCGCAAGGGTGAAATGGCCTTGCTGGCTGAACACGTCGACGCCTTCCTTGCGGCTAAGGATGTATTGAAGATGCAGCTGGACGGCCACCGTCTGCACACCGAGGTGGACCAGGAAGCCGTGACCAATATTCGCATGACGCTGGAGCAGATGGCAGCGCAAGGCGGTGCGCATGCAGCGCCCGTCAGTGCAACGCCGGCACTGCAACCGGCGGCATCCACCGATCGCTGCTTCCGTATCGAGTTGCCGGTCGTTTCCGCGCGTGACGTCGATGCACTGGCAGCCGAGCTCGGTCTGCTCGGTGACATTCAGCGCGAGACCCTGGACGACCAGCGCACTGCATTCTTGCTGACCACGAGCGAAGGACAGGACGACATCATCGCAATCTGTTCCTTCATTCTCGATCCCAAGGATCTGAAGATTACCGAGCAGGCAATGCCGGCGGCCCCAGGTGGCATTCAGCAGTCGCTCGCGGAGCGCAATGTGGCGGAGGAGCAGCAGGGCTATGGTTTCTTCGAGCCGCTGCATTCGCAGATTGCCCATGAAACGGTAACGAAGGAAAAGGAAAACGCACAGGGCTATGGTTTCTTTCCCCCTTTTGTGCCGCGCGAGTTGCCGCCCGCCGGCGACACCACGGAAGACGAGGATGCGCACGACGGCGGGGCGTCGCTTGTACCGAAGACCGCAGTTGTCTCCGGCGACAAGAAGGCACCCCAAAAACGCGAGGCTGAAAAGTCTGTTGCCAGCGCTGAGTCAACTTCGATTCGCGTCGGTATCGAAAAGGTCGATCAACTGATCAATCTGGTCGGTGAACTGGTCATCACGCAGGCGATGATCGAGCAACGTACCAATACGCTCGATCCTATCCTGCACCAGCGGCTGCTTGATAGCGTCGGCCAGCTGACGCGCAACACGCGCGATCTGCAGGAAGCCGTGATGTCGATTCGCATGATGCCGATGGAGTATGTGTTCTCGCGCTTTCCACGCATGGTGCGTGATCTTGCGGCCAAGCTCGGCAAGAAGGTCGAATTCGTCACGCAAGGCGCGGCGACTGAACTCGACAAGGGTTTGATCGAGCGCATCGTGGATCCGCTGACGCACTTGGTACGCAACAGTATCGATCACGGCATCGAAATGCCGGATGTGCGTAGACAAAACGGCAAATCGGAAGCGGGGCGGTTGTCACTGTCGGCCGAACATCAGGGCGGCAACATCATCATCGAAGTCAGCGACGACGGTGGCGGTCTGAATCGCGAGAAGATATTGGCGAAGGCGCGGCAGAACGGATTGCCGGTTGCGGACGACATGCCGGATGAAGAAGTCTGGCAGCTGATTTTCGCGCCGGGTTTTTCGACTGCGGAAACGGTCACCGACGTATCGGGCCGCGGTGTCGGCATGGACGTCGTCAAGCGCAACATTCAAAGCATGGGTGGCGTCGTCGATATCCGTTCCAGCAAGGGGTACGGAACGACCATTTCGATTTCGCTGCCGCTGACGCTGGCGATCCTCGATGGCATGTCCGTCAAGGTCGGCGATGAAATTTACATCTTGCCGCTCGGCTATGTAGTCGAATCGCTGCAGCCGGTCGAGAGCGACATCAAGGAAATCAGCGGCCAGGGCCGCGTGCTGAAGGCTCGCGGAGAGTATCTGCCGCTGATTCCGCTGTATCAGGTATTCGGCATCGAACCGCGCTTCACCAAGCCTTCGGAAGGGCTGGTCGTGATTCTCGAATCCGAAGGCAAGAAAGCGGCATTGCTCATCGACGATCTGGTCGGTCAGCAGCAGGTGGTGGTCAAGAATCTAGAATCGAATTACCGCAAGGTGGCCGGCATTTCAGGCGCCACGATCCTCGGCGACGGCGGCGTGTCGCTGATCATTGACGTCGCAGCGCTGTTGCGTTCGAGCCGCCAGCTGAACGACGAATCCATTTATTTGTAAGAGAGGTACATCATGATCCAGGCAGAACAGGCCAACGGCCATAGCGAGACCGTCAACGAATTCCTCGCCTTCAAGCTCGGCAAGGAAGAGTACGGCATCGATATTCTGAAAGTGCAGGAAATCCGCGGCTACGAAGCGGTGACCCGCATCGCGAATGCGCCTGACTTCATCAAGGGCGTGATCAATCTGCGCGGCATCATCGTGCCGATCGTGGACATGCGTATCAAGTTCCATCTCGGCGAGCCGACCTACGATCAGTTCACGGTGGTCATCATTCTGAACATCGCCGGCCGCGTGACCGGCATGGTGGTGGACAGCGTGTCCGACGTCATCACGCTGTCGGCAGAACAGATCAAGCCGGCGCCGGAGATGGGCACGGCTTTCAATTCCGATTACCTGATGGGCCTTGGCACGTTGGACGAGCGCATGCTGATCCTGGTGGACATCGACAAATTGATGTCCAGTGCGGAAATGGGCCTGATCGACAAGCTCGCTGCTTAGGGCAGAGGCGAGTCAAAAGACAACGGTAGAGGAAGGCGGCAATGAAATCATCTTCGCAACTGCGACCGGAAGGCACGAAGGAATTCGAGTTCACCGAGCGTGATTTCGAGCGCGTGCGCGCGTTGATTCATCAGCGTGCCGGCATTGCGCTCGCCGAGAGCAAGCACGAGATGGTCTACAGCCGGCTGGCGCGCCGTCTGCGCGCAACCGGGATCGCGTCCTTTACCAGCTATCTTGATCAGCTTGAGCACGGTGGCGACAGCGACGAGTGGGAAGCATTTACCAATGCGCTGACCACCAATCTGACTTCCTTCTTTCGCGAGGCGCATCACTTTCCGCTGCTCGCCGAGCACCTGAAAAAAGCGAAGCAACCGATCGAAATCTGGTGCTCCGCCAGTTCTACCGGTGAGGAACCCTACTCGATCGCGATCACCGCTTGCGAAGCGTTCAATACACTGACGCCGCCGGTGAAGATCGTTGCCACCGACATCGATACCAATGTGTTGAAAACGGCAGCGAATGGCATTTACGCAATCGATCGGCTGGAGCGGATGGCGCCGGAGCGCGCGAAGCGCTTCTTCCTGCGTGGCAAGGGTGCGCAGGAAGGTATGGTGCGCGTGCGGCCAGAGCTTCGCGAGATGATCACCTTCAAGCAGCTCAATCTGCTGTCGAGCGCCTGGAGCGTGTCCGGTCCGTTCGACGCGATCTTCTGCCGCAATGTGATGATCTATTTTGACAAGCCGACGCAAGGCAAGATACTCGATCGCTTTGCGCCGATGATGAAACCGGACGCGCTGCTCTTTGCAGGGCATTCTGAAAATTTCCTGTACGTTTGCGACAAGTTCAAGCTGCGCGGCAAGACCGTGTATGAGCTCGATCCGCAACGCCAGGCGGGCGATACGCGAGTGCGCCGCAGTCAAGGTTGATGCAATGAACCAACTCACTAAAGAGCATTTCGCGACGAATTTCTATTACGACCGGACTTTCGATCGCGATGCCGCCAAGATTCTTCCGGGCGAGTACTACTACACCGGCAAGGACATGGTTATCGTGACTGTGCTCGGATCTTGCGTTTCGGCCTGCATACGCGACCGCGTCTCGGGTGTCGGCGGCATGAACCATTTCATGCTGCCGGACGGAGGGGGAGACGTCGACAGCCCGATCTCGGCATCCGCGCGCTACGGCACCTACGCAATGGAAATCCTGATCAACGATTTGCTGAAGGCAGGCGCGCGCCGCGAAAATCTCGAAGCCAAGGTGTTCGGTGGTGGAGCGGTGCTTCAGGGCTTCAGTGCGATCAATGTCGGCGAACGCAATGCTGCCTTCGTGCGCAAGTTTCTGAAGACGGAGAACATCCGCATCGTCGCCGAGGATTTGAACGATGTGCATCCGCGCAAGGTGTACTACTTCCCGCGCAGCGGCAAGGTGCTGGTCAAGAAGCTCAAGCAGTTGAACAACAATACCCTGGTCAATCGCGAACAGGATTACGCAAGCCGCCTGCAATCGAGCACGGTGGCCGGCGATATCGAACTGTTCTCGTGAAGCCCCGCCATCGGCGCGGGAGGTGAAAAATGAAAACAAAAGTTCTGATCGTGGATGATTCGGCGCTGATTCGCAGCGTCATGAAGGAAATCATCAACAGCCAGCCCGATATGGAAGTGGTCGGCGTCGCACCCGATCCCATCATCGCGCGCGACCTGATCAAGCAGACGAATCCCGACGTGCTGACGCTGGACGTGGAGATGCCGCGCATGGATGGTCTCGACTTTCTGGAAAAACTGATGCGTCTGCGGCCGATGCCGGTGCTGATGGTGTCTTCGCTGACCGAACGCGGCTCGGAGATCACGCTGCGTGCGCTGGAGCTGGGCGCGGTGGATTTCGTCACCAAGCCAAAGATGTCCATCCAGAGCGGCATGCTCGAATACACCGAACTGATTACGGACAAGATCCGCGCCGCGGCGCGTGCACGCGTGAAGCCGCGCCAGATCGGCTCAGCCGAATCGGCGCAGGGTGGCGAAGGTTTGCCGATGATCCGCAATCCTCTCACCAGTAGCGAAAAGCTGATCATCATCGGCGCCTCGACTGGCGGCACGGAAGCGATCAAAGATTTTCTGATGCAGATGCCTTCCGATTGCCCAGGCATCCTCATCACGCAGCATATGCCTGCGGGATTCACCAAGTCCTTTGCGCAGCGGTTGGACGGCCTGTGCAAGATCGGCGTGAAGGAATCGGAAGGCAATGAGCGTGTGCTGCCAGGCCATGCCTATATCGCGCCCGGCCATTCCCATTTGAAGCTCGTGCGCAGCGGCGCCAATTACATGACCCAGCTTGACGATGGGCCGCCGGTCAATCGCCATCGGCCCTCGGTCGACGTGCTGTTTCATTCGGCAGCGGTCGCGGCTGGCAAGAACGCTGTCGGCGTGATCCTGACCGGCATGGGAAAGGACGGCGCTCACGGCATGCTGGAGATGAAGAACGCCGGCGCCTACAATTTTGCGCAGGACGAAGCCTCGTGCGTCGTGTTCGGCATGCCGCGCGAAGCCATTGCCGTTGGCGCGGCGCACGAAGTCGGTCCGTTGAATGCCTTGCCCGGGATGGTGCTGCATTACCTCGCCGCCAACAGTAGCAGGGCATTGCGCGTATAAGGCCGTGTTTTCCCCTTATTTTGCCTATTCGTCGCCGCGATACTACCGTTGATGCAGTGCATAATGGACGCACAACCGGCGCAGCGGCAACAATAGGGCAATTGTCGGATATGATCGCAAGATCGAGCATGATTTCAGGAAACAATGGAGTAATTCATGGCTGACCCAAATACCAAATTTTTGGTTGTTGATGACTTTTCAACGATGCGACGCATCGTGCGCAATCTGCTGAAGGAACTGGGCTATACCAATGTCGACGAAGCCGAGGATGGCGCAATGGCTTTGCAAAAGCTGCGTAGCGAATCCTTCGATTTCGTCGTCTCGGACTGGAACATGCCGAACATGGATGGCCTGACCATGCTGCAGAACATTCGCGCCGATCCTGCGCTGTCCAAGCTGCCCGTGCTGATGGTGACTGCCGAAGCGAAGAAGGAAAACATCATCGCCGCTGCGCAGGCGGGTGCTAACGGCTATGTGGTCAAGCCTTTCACTGCCGCCACGCTGGACGAAAAGCTGTCGAAGATTTTCGAAAAACTTGCCAACGCCGGAGCCTGATTTGAGCGCTGCTCCCATTTCGGCTGATGATGCCGGCGCTGCTGCGGGTGACACGGCACAGGCGTTGAGTGGGGAAATGCTGACGCGCGTGGGCCATATGACGCGCGCGCTGCATGAGAGTCTGCGGGGCCTTGGCTTCGACAAACTGATGGAGCGTGCCTCCCACGATATTCCCGATGCGCGCGATCGCCTCGACTACGTAGCACGCATGACCGAGCAGGCAGCGCAGCGCGTGTTGAACGCGACGGAAACGGCAGGCCCGCTGCAGGAAAACATTCAGAACGGCGCGGCCGGCCTGTCCGCCGAATGGCAGCGCCTGTTGCAGGCACCATTTTCGGAATCCGAATATCGCGCGCTGGCGCAGCGCACGATTGCCGAACTCGATACGGCGCAGCAGGCGGCCGGCGAAACGCGCCAGCATCTGATGAACATCATGATGGCGCAGGACTTCCAGGATCTGACCGGGCAGGTCATCAAGAAGGTGACTGAACTGGCGCACGGCCTGGAGCAGCAACTGTTGCAGCTGCTGGTCGATTTCGCGCCGGCGGAAGTCAAGCGCGAGGTCGATACCGGCCTGCTGAACGGTCCGCAGATCAATCCGACCGGCGACGATGTGGTGGCCGGACAGGCGCAAGTGGACGATCTGCTGGAAAGCCTGGGATTCTGATGCCTGCCGACGGCCTTGCCGTCATACCGATTCTCTTCTCATTCATCCTGACACATCCTAATGAATTTCATTGTTAGAGAACCGCTCCTCGACGCCAGCCAGCACCTGGTCGGCTACGAACTCGCCTGGCAGAACGCGCGCAATGGCGATCTGCCTAGCGACGAGGATCTGCTGGAACTGGCTTCCTTTATCGCTTCCCAACTGAATCACGACGAACACGGCTGGCTGCTGAAAGACAGTCTGCTGTTTCTCGAAGCGACGCCGGCTGTTATTGCCGCGTCTGTGGTCGAGGAGCTGTCGCCGAAAAATATCGTGTTCCGCCTGACGGCGACCGATCTCGCGGAGGAAGCAACGCGCCAGACCGCCATCGCGCTGCGTCAGCAAGGTTTCGGTATTTCTTTGCGCGACGCCGAGGATCTGCCCGCGAACAGCCCTTTGTTGACTGTTGTCAGCCACATCGAAGGGCGATACCCGTCCGCACTACAGGTCAAATCGGCACAGGGTGGACCAAAGACCGTCGTGCACCAGATCAACGACTGGCAAGCCTATGATGCCTGCGCTGCTGTCGGTGTCGAAAGCTTCATCGGGAAACTGTATCTGACGCCGCGCGCCGCCACCGGCAAGAAGGATTTGAATCCGGCGCAAATGACCATCTTGCAATTGATGGACATGGTCAAAAAAAACGCCGACGTACGCGCGCTGGAAGAGGTGTTGAAGCGCGACGCCACGCTGTCGTATAAGCTGTTCCGCTACATCAATTCGGTCGGTTTCGGCCTCGGTGCAGAAATCCAGTCGCTGCGCCACGCAGTCACGATGCTTGGCTACACGCCCTTGTACCGCTGGCTTTCGCTGCTGCTTGCTACCGCGAGCACGCAGGCACACAGCGCGGTGTTGATGCAGACTGCTGTCGTGCGCGGCCGTTTTGCCGAACTGGCCGGTCATGGAATCTTGCCGAAGAACGAAGCCGAAAACCTCTTTGTGGTCGGCATGTTTTCGTTGCTGGATCGCCTGCTCGGTATTCCGATGGAAGAAGTGTTGGAAAAAGTCCAACTGTCGGAATCCATTTCGCAAGCCTTGCTGACGCGCGAGGGCGTGTACGGGCCTTTCCTGGCGCTCGCCGAGGCGCTGGAGCCAGACAATGGCGATGTCGGCGCGCTGGCCGACGCGCTTTTCCTCAATCCGCGCCAGGTCAACGAGGCGCATCTGGCTGCATTGGCTTGGGCCGGCACCATCAAGTTGTAAATTCCATCAGATTCAGGGGCGCGTCGCGCTCCTGAATTCCTTCCCCGGCCGGCTTCCCGCACGGCAATACAAAAAGCGGGTTTTTCCCTCCCTGTTCGACCGATCGCGCAAGCTGCTTGTCGCGAATAATCCTCTCCATAGCTCCGTATGGCGTCTTTTCGTGCGCCGCGGACAACAGGAGTAGGCCCTTGGCTGAAGAAAGTGATCTCGAAAAGACCGAACCGGCGTCGCCCCGCAGGCTGGAACAAGCCCGAGAAGAAGGCGACATACCGCGTTCGCGCGAACTGGCGACCTGCAGCCTGCTGCTGGCGTCGGGCGCCGCGTTCTGGTTTTCGGGCGGCCACATGATCGATGAGCTCAACAGCATGCTGGCGTCCGGCCTGTCTTTTGATCGCGCCATGGCTTTCGACATGGAATTGCTGTTGGCGCACATCGCTGCCGCGTTGGGCAAGGTACTGCTGGCATTTGCTCCAGCCGCGCTGATCCTGATCGTGGTCATTCTTGCATCGCCGGCGCTGATCGGCGGCTGGCTGTTCAGCGTGAAATCGCTGCAGCCGAATTTTTCGCGGCTGAATCCGCTCAAGGGCTTGAGCAACATGATTTCGACACGCGCCGGTGTCGAGTTGCTGAAAGCGATCGCGAAGGCAACGCTGGTCGGCTGGGTGGCGTGGATGGTGGTACGGGCGCAGATCGACTCGGTGATGGCGCTGACCGTCGAACCGCTGGCGACGGGTGCCGCGCACCTCGGCCACATGATGCTGATGAGCTTCATGTTCATTGTCGGCGGTTTGGTGGTAATCGCGGTACTCGACGCGCCTTACCAGATGTGGCAGCACGCGAAAAAGCTGATGATGTCGCGCCAGGAATTGAAGCAGGAAGCGAAGGAATCGGACGGCAGCCCCGAGATCAAGGCCAAGGTGCGTCAGCAGCAGCGTGAAATGGCGCGCCGCCGCATGATGTCCGAAGTACCGACCGCCGATGTGGTCGTCACGAACCCGACCCACTTTGCGGTGGCATTGAAGTACGCGGAGAACGGCATGCGCGCGCCGAAGGTGGTCGCCAAGGGCGCCGACGAAGTCGCGGCCAAGATTCGCGAGATCGCTGCTGAAAACAACGTGGTACTGCTGGAAGCGCCGCCACTGGCGCGTGCGCTGTACAAGCATGCCGAGATCGGCGACGAGATTCCGGAAGCGCTGTATATCGCCGTGGCCGAAGTGCTCGCCTATGTATTCCAACTGCGCGCCTATGCGAAACGTGGCGGGGCGCGTCCGCAGGAACCGAAAGATATCGACGTGCCGCCCGAACTCGATCCATTTAATGCCGACAACGCCGCATCTCAAGGTGCCACATCATGAACAGTCTGAGACTGCCAGCCTGGATGTCAGGCAATAATTCACGCGCGATCGCCGCACCGCTGATCATCATCATGATGTTGGCGATGATGGTGCTGCCCCTGCCGGCCTTTGTGCTGGACATGTTCTTCAGCTTCAACATTGCGCTGTCGATCATCGTGCTGCTGACCGCGCTGTACACCGTCAAGCCGCTGGACTTCATGGTGTTTCCGACGGTGCTGCTGGTATCTACCATGCTGCGTCTGTCGCTGAACGTGGCATCGACACGTGTAGTGCTGACGCACGGTCACAGCGGTCCGGATGCGGCAGGCAAGGTGATCGAAGCCTTCGGCCACTTCCTGATCGGCGGCAACTACACGGTAGGTATCGTCGTCTTCATTATCCTGACCATTATCAACTTCACCGTGGTGACCAAGGGCGCTGGCCGTATCGCGGAAGTCGGTGCGCGCTTTGCCTTGGACGCGATGCCGGGTAAGCAGTTGGCGATTGATGCCGACTTGAACGCTGGCCTGATCGGCGAGCAGGATGCCCGCCTGCGCCGTACGCAAGTGGCACAGGAGGCGGAGTTCTACGGCGCAATGGACGGCGCCAGCAAATACGTGCGCGGCGATGCGATCGCCGGCATCATCGTCACGCTGGTCAACGTGATCGGCGGCCTGATCGTCGGTATCGTCCAGCATGACATGGCGTTTTCGTCCGCACTGGAAAACTACACGCTGCTGGCGATCGGTGATGGCCTGGTTGCGCAGATTCCCTCTCTGATTATTTCGACTGCAGCCGGTATCGTCGTCTCGCGCGTCGCCAGCGAGCAGGACATCGGCGGCCAGCTGCTCGGCCAACTCTTCACGCGTCCGCATGTGCTGTACATCACGGCCGCGATCCTGGGCGGCATGGGGGTGATTCCCGGCATGCCGCACATTCCTTTCCTGTTTCTCGCTGCGCTGATCGGCGGTTGCGGTTACACGATCGCGCAGCGCGCATTGAGGGCGCCTGAAGTGGAGCCGGAAGTTACCGCGCCGCCGCCGGCACCGGAGATCGAGGAAGCGACATGGCAGGATATCGTGCAGGTCGATACGCTCGGCCTCGAAGTTGGCTATCGCCTGATTCCGCTGGTCGACAAGGCGCAGAACGGGGAACTGCTGCGCCGGATCAAGGGCATTCGCAAGAAATTTGCACAAGAGGTCGGCTTCCTGTCGCCACCGGTGCATATCCGCGACAACCTTGAACTTCGTCCGACCGCATATCGCATCACATTGAAGGGCGTGCAGATCGGCAGCGGTGAAGCGCACGTCGGGCAGTTCCTCGCAATCAATCCCGGCATGGTCAGCGGCACGCTGCCGGGCCAGACCACCGCGGATCCGGCCTTTGGCCTGCCTGCGACCTGGATCGACGCCAATCTGCGCGAGCAGGCGCAGGGCATGGGTTACACCGTGGTCGATGCGGGCACCGTGGTCGCCACGCATCTGAATCACCTGATCATCACTCATGCCGCCGAGCTTCTGGGTCGCCAGGAAGTGCAGCAGTTGCTCGATCATCTGATGAAGGAAGCGCCGAAGCTGGTCGACGACCTGGTGCCGAAGATGCTGCCGCTGTCTAGCCTGCAGAAGGTGTTGCAGAACCTGCTGGCCGAAGGCGTGCATATCCGCGACATGCAGACCATCATCGAAACGCTGTCCGAATACGCGCCGCGCACGCAGGATGTCAACGAGCTGACGGCGCAGGTACGCGTTGCGCTCGGCCGCGCCATCGTGCAGCAGCTGTTCCCGAATAGCGAGGAATTGTCCGTGATGACGCTGGACAATCGCCTGGAACGTCTGTTGACGCAAGCCTTGCAGGCAAGCGGTCCGGAAGGCGCCGGCATCGAGCCGGGTCTGGCCGATACGCTGGCAGCGCAGGCTGAGGCCGCAGCGCGTCAACAGGAACAAATGGGATTGACGCCGGTACTGCTGGTACCGGCACCGCTGCGGACGCTGCTGTCGCGCTTCCTGCGCCGCGCGATTCCGCAACTGAAGGTGCTTTCGCATGCGGAAGTGCCGGATTCGAAAACGATCAGAGTCACTAGCTTGGTTGGAGGTCAGGTATGAACGTCAGAAAATTCACGGGCAGCACGTCGAGGGAGGCTTGGCATCTGGTGCGCGAGGCACTGGGACCGGATGCCGTCATTCTCTCCAACCGCAGTGTGGACGGCGGCGTGGAAATCCTGGCGCTTGCCGGGGAAGACATGGCTGCGCTCGCCGAGCCGGTGATGGAAAAGCAGGGCGTTTCCGCGCAGACCTTGAGCGCGCTGACGCAGAAACGCAACCTCGATCATCGCGTCGATCACGCGCATGCTTCAGCAGCCGCATTGACCGCGCCCGTGGCGGCACCAATCCCGGCACCTGCAGCAGCAGCGATCGGCAGCGACGAGCTTGGCAGCATGATGCAGGAAATTCGTTCGATGCGCGGCATGCTGGAAGCGCAACTCGCAGAACTGGCGTGGACCGATCAGCACAAGCGCGAACCGGTGAAAGCTGCCGTGCTGCGTGAAATGCTGGCTGCCGGTTTCAGCGCGAGCCTGTCGCGTTACGTGACCGAAAAACTGCCTGCCGGCGCGACCGAGCAAGGCGGTGTCGCATGGCTGAAGTCTGTGCTGGCACGCAATCTGTCGACCATCAGCAGCGAGCATGAGATTCTGGAAAAAGGCGGCGTGTACGCGCTGGTCGGCCCGACCGGCGTCGGCAAGACGACTACCACCGCAAAGCTCGCCGCCCGTTGCGTGATGCGCCACGGCCCGAGCAAGCTGGCGTTGATCACGACGGACGGTTATCGTATCGGCGGCTATGAACAATTGCGCATCTACGGCAAGATCCTGGGCGTGATGGTGCATTCGGTGAAAGACGAAGCAGATCTGCGCATCGCGCTGGACGAATTGAAAGGCAAGCATACGGTCTTGATCGACACGGTTGGCGTCAGCCAGCGCGACCAGATGGTGACCGAGCAGATTGCGATGCTGTCGGCCGCCGGCAATCAGGTCAAGCGTTTGCTGTGCCTGAATGCGACCTCGACCGGCGAGACTTTGAATGAAGTGGTGCGCTCCTATCAGGGCACCGGCCTCGCAGGTTGCATCTTGACCAAGCTGGACGAAGCGGCAACGATAGGCAATGCGCTCGATGTGGTCATTCGCCAGAAATTGAACTTATACTATATTGCCAACGGTCAACGTGTTCCTGAGGATCTGCATGTCGCCAACGCGCAATATCTGGTCGATCGTGCATTCAAGCTGAAACGCGAAACCGCACCATTTCAATTTCAGGACGCGGAGATTCCGCTGGTCATGGCCAATACGGCACGAGCAATGAACGATAAAAGCTTGCGTGAGGTGATTCTTGGCTAGTTTCGAATGTGATCAGGCAGAAGGTCTGCGGCGATTGCTCGCCGGCCCGAAGCCGCGCATATTCACCTTTTTGTCGGCCGCGACGTCGGCGGAGCGTAGCGCGATGCTGGTCAATTTGAGCACGTCGCTCGCGCGTACCGGCAAACAAGTCGTGCTGCTTGACGGTTGCCCGTCGAACGGCGTGAGCCAGCGCATCGATGTGCGCTTGCAGGCCACGCTGCTCGATGTCGCGCGCCAGCAGCGCGCCTTCGATCAGGTTGCGCTGCAGATGCCGCATGGTTTCCATCTCGCCGCGCTTACCAGCGGTTCGCTGAAGCCGTTCACCCCGGATGTCGATCAGCTGCGCCGTCTCTCGAATACCTTCAACGTACTGGCCGCTCAGGCAGATGTGCTGCTGGTCGACGCCGAGCTCGATGCGGACGATGCCTTCCCGATCGGTGCGATGGCAAGCGGCGAGATCGTTGTGCAGGTCGGCGCCGGCGCCGATTCGGTCAAGGATGCCTACGCGCTGATCAAGCGTCTCAGCGCCCAATCCGGACGCCGCCCCTTTGGCATTGTCGTCAGCGGCACCGATGAGCGTGAAGCCGAGACCGTCTATCAAAACATGGCCCAGGCCGCCAGCCGATATCTCGCGGTGCAACTGTACTCGGTCGGATTCGTTCCTTCGGATGACCACGTGACGCGCGCTGCGCGTCAGGGACGTGCAGTCGTCGATGTCTTCCCGCGGTCCGGCGCGTCGGCTGCTTTCCGGCGTCTGGCAGAGCAGCTGTCTGCTCGACTCAGCCACGTGGCACCGGTTGCTGAAGCGGGGGCCTGAGATGTACAACGCTGCAGGAAAATCGGAGAAGGATCACCTGCTCAGCGAGCACGCACCGCTGGTCAAGAAGCTTGCACATCAGATGAAGGCCAAGTTGCCGCCGAGCGTCGAGGTGGATGACTTGATCCAGGCCGGCATGATGGGCTTGCTGGATGCGGTTGGCCGCTACGAAGAAACGCACGGCGCGCAGTTCGAAACCTATGCAGTGCAGCGCATTCGCGGCGCGATGCTGGATGAATTGCGCAGCAGCGACTGGATGCCGCGCAGCATGCGGCAGAACATGCGCAAGATTGAAGTTGCGATGAACGCGCTGCAGCAGAAGCTGGGGCGCGCGCCGAACGAAAGTGAAGTCGCCAAACAGCTCAAGCTGTCGCTGACCGAATACCAGGATTTGCTGAGCGAGGGCGGCGGCCATCAGCTGGTGTATTACGAAGATTTTCATGACAGCGATGAAAACGAACACTTCCTCGACCGCTATTGCGTCGATGAGTCGTCTGATCCGTTACAGGCTCTGATGAACACCGGCTTCCGTGCCGCCGTCATCCATGCCATCGAAAGCCTGCCCGAACGCGAAAAAATCCTGATGGGCTTGTACTACGAACAGGAAATGAACCTGAAAGAGATCGGCGCGATCATGGGCGTGACCGAATCGCGCGTCTCGCAGCTGCACAGTCAGGCCATTGCACGCATGCGTGCCAATTTAAGGGAGAAAGCGTGGACTGGGGTAGCCTGATCGGTATTGCGCTCGCGCTCGGCGGTTTGCTGATCGGGCAGACGCTGGAAGGCGGCAAGATTGGTTCGCTGGTACAACCGGCCGCCTTCGTCATCGTGGTCATCGGCACAATCGGCGCGGTGATCCTGCAGAGCGGACTCGGCAATTTTTTTCACGGCATGAAGATGGCGGGCCGCGTGTTCAGCCCGCCGCATGACAACTACCGCAACCTGATTCGCGATATCGGCAACTGGAGTGTCATCGCGCGCCGCGAGGGTCTGCTAAGTCTGGAGCGCCTGATTGAAGGCGTGACAGATCCTTTCATTCAACACGGTCTGCGGTTGATTGTCGACGGCGTAGAGCCAGCCAAGCTGCGCGAGGTGCTGGATCTGGAAATCGGCGCTTTTGAAACGCGACAGCGGCTCGGCATCAAGGTGTGGGAATCGG
>DATAHI010000049.1:0-9230 GCA_036263255.1 Oxalicibacterium sp.
TGCTGCACGTCTTCCGGCCACATGTTGGCTTCTGCCAGCAGCATGCGATCCGGATACTTGGTGTCCATGTGCGCGCGGATCTGCTTCAGGATCACGTGCGTTTCCGGCAGATTCTCGTTGGTCGTGCCTTCTCGCTCGATCAGATAGGGCACCGCATCCAGCCGCAGGCCGTCCACACCCATGTCCAGCCAGTAATCCATCACTTCGATCACGGCCTTCAGCACTTCCGGATTGTCGAAATTCAGGTCCGGCTGATGGGAGTAGAAGCGATGCCAGAAATAGGCATTCGCGACCGGGTCCCAGGTCCAGTTCGACTTCTCGGTATCGCAAAAGATGATGCGGGTGCCGGCGTAGCCGCTGTCGTTGTCCGACCAGACATAGAAGTTGCGCTCGGGCGAACCGGGCGGCGCCGTGCGCGCACGCTGGAACCACGGGTGCTGGTCGGAGGTATGGTTGACGACCAGCTCGGTAATCACACGCAGCCCACGCGCATGCGCTTCGTCGATGAAACGCTGCGCATCTTCCATAGTGCCGTAATCCGGATGCACGCCAATGTAGGCCGCGATGTCATAGCCGTCGTCGCGTCGCGGCGAAGGATAGAAGGGCAGCAGCCAGATCGTGTTGACGCCGAGCTGCGCGATGTAATCGAGCTTCTGGATCAGACCAGCGAAATCGCCGACGCCATCATTGTTCGAATCGAAGAAGGATTTGACGTGCAGCTGATAGATGACCGCGTCCTTGTACCACAGCGGATCATCGCTGAATCGGATCGCCGGCTTGATCTGTTCGGGTTCTGCAATCTGAGGCGGAAGCGGGTTGTTCATAATGTTTCCAGTGCGGCTGCGGCGCCTCAGCGCGCGGGGCGCACGCGCCAGATGGCAAACGGAAGTTCATTCGGATCCAGACGCACCTGCTGTTGGCGGCCATGCCAGGTAAACCGGCTATCGGTCATCAGTTCTTCGACATCAACCGCGCCATGGTCGGGCAAGCCGAACTGCCACAGCGGCACATCGATCGTCGCCTCATGCGCGGCGAAGGGATCGAGATTGATCGCGACTAGCAGCACGTTGTCGCCGAAGCGATCTTCGCCTGCGCCCTCGAAGCGCGTTGCCTTCGAGAAGTACAGGATATGGTCGCCGGTCGCATGTTGAAAGCGCACGTTCAGATGCGTGTGCAGTGCCGGATTGCCCTTGCGGATGCGGTTCAGCATCGCGATCTCGCGCACGATGTTGCCGGGACGGTTCCAGTCCCAGGCGCGAATCTCGTATTTTTCCGAATCCAGGTATTCCTCTTTTCCTGTGACCGCCCGCGCCTCGCACAGTTCGAATCCGCTGTAGACGCCCCACAAGCCGGACAGCGTGGCTGCCAGCGCCGCGCGGATCAGGTGGCCCGAGCGTCCTGACTGTTGCAGGAAGACCGGATTGATGTCCGGCGTGTTGACGAAGAAATGCGGTCGGAAGAATTCGCGGGGGCCGCCTGCCGGCTGTGTTGTCGTCAGCTCGGTCAGGTAGTCGATGAATTCCTGCTTGCTGTGACGCCACGTGAAGTAGGTGTACGACTGCGAGAAGCCGACTTTCGCCAGCCGGTACATGGGCTTGGGTCGGGTGAACGCTTCGGACAGGAAGATCACGTCCGGCGCTTTCGCCCGCACGTCATTAATCATCCATTCCCAGAACGGCAGCGGCTTGGTGTGCGGATTGTCGACGCGGAAGGTGCGCACGCCTTCGCGCACCCAGAACAGCACGACGTCGCGCAGCGCGATCCACAGCGACGGAATGGCAGCTTCCGCATAAAAATCGACGTTGACGATGTCTTCGTATTTCTTCGGCGGATTTTCCGCATAGCGCAGTGAGCCGTCCGGCCGCCACGCGAACCAGTCCGGATGTTCCTTCAGCCATGGGTGATCGGGCGAACACTGGATCGCGAAGTCAAGCGCGATCTCGAGACCATGCTCGCGCGCTGCGGCGACCAGGCGGCGAAAATCCTCCAGCGTGCCGAGCTGCGGATGGATGGCATCGTGGCCGCCGGCGTCCGAGCCGATCGCGTACGGACTGCCCGGATCGTCCGGGCCCGGTGTCAGGCTGTTGTTCTTGCCCTTCATGTTCTTGCGCCCGATCGGATGGATCGGCGGGAAGTACAGCGTGTCGAAGCCCATGTCGCGTACCGCGGGCAGGCGTGCGATCACGTCGTCGAAGGTGCCGTGGCGCTTGGCGTCGCCGCTTTGCGAGCGGGGAAACAATTCGTACCAGCTGGAAAATTCGGCACGCGGGCGTTCCGATTCGATCCGGTATTCGGCGCTGCGGGTGGCGAACTCGCGCAGGTCTGCCTTGCGCATCAGCGCGGCGGTGTCCGAGGACAGGAACAGCGCGATCGCGGCGGCATTGTCGCTGCTGCCTTTCTTCTTCGCCTTCGGCAAGGACTGCAACAACTTCTTCAGTGCATCGATATGCGGGCTGTCTTCCGGCTGGCCGGCCAGCGTCTTTTCGACCAGCTGCCGTCCCTCCTGGATTTCCAGCGTGACGTCGAGGCCGGCGCGAGTCTTCTTTTCCAGCTCGTCGCGATAGGTATCGAAGTTGTCGCGCCAGGCTTCCACCAGGAATACATAGCGTCCCACCCGTTGCAGCGGCAGCTGGGCGCACCAGCGGTCGTTGCTGCGCATCTCCATGCGCGCTTCGCTCCAGTCGATCTCATCCGCGGCGCGCCACAGCACGGCGGCGGCCAGATGATCGTGACCGTCACCGAACACATCAGCTTCGACCACGACCGTGCTGCCGACGATGCGCTTGGCCGGAAAGCGGCCACAGTCGACGGTCGGCATCACGTGTTCGATCGCCACGCGCGGCAGGCGCGCTGCGCGCGTTACGGCGGCCTTGCCGCCCGCGCTGGCCAGAGTCACCGGCTTCGGCTGTTGCGCGCGATAGCACAGCACGCCGCCGGGCTGCAGCGCCAGCGCCTGTTCGTCTTCCGCATGTTCGCCGAGATCCACGGTCCAGCCGGCAGCGCGTTCGCGCAGACTGCGGCGCGTGACCACGTGCGTGCCATGCAGATCGGCATTGATCAGGATGAGAGTCGCTGTCGTGCTGCGTGCGCCGGTCTTTCTTGCGGGACGCAACAACATCGCAATATCGGCGCCCGGTGAAGAAAGCATGTGCAGCGGCGCCTGCGCCTGGCGGTTGGCTGCGATGCGGCGATTGAGCTTGGCGATCTCCAGCGAAAGATTGAAGGCCGGTTGCTGCGACCACCGGCGATCGCGCGGCAAATCGTGTAGCGGCACATCGGCGCCGACCTCGAAGCCCTGCACGATCAGCACGCCGTCACCGATCAGTGCGGCGCTTTGCAGCGCGCGGATATAGGCGCGCTGCGCCAGCGCCTCATCGTCCGCGTGCATCAAGCGCAGCAGACGGGTGCCGCCCGGTTCTTCCGGTGCGGCGATGATTACATCGGCGACTTGCGCCAGACGTGCCTGTTCCTCGGCCAGCCAGCCAGAGCGGTAGTCCCACCAGGCGTCCGACGAAAAGACGGCGTCGAAGCCGCAATGTCGCACCGCATGCAGTTGTTCGGGCGTGCAGCCGGGTGTCCATGCGAAAAAGTCGGCGCTGCCGCGAGTCTTGCTGCGTGCTATGAGTTGTTGCCACAGTGAAGGCGGGATGCGCCCGATGTCCAGACAGCGAAAGCCGGCGATGCCGGCGTTCAGCCAGGTAGCAATGCGCTTTTCCCAGTAGGACAGTGCGAGTTCGATGCCGGCGGCATCCAGCCGCAGGCGCGCGCGCTTGTCCTGCACCAGGCTGTGCGGCGTGCGCGGATCGGGCAGGCCGTCGCCATATCCTTCCAGCGGGAAAAATCGTTCCGAATGCTCGGTGCGGAGGGCGTGTTCGGATGCGAAGCGATCCAGCTCGAGATCGAGCATCAGCCGGAGTCCATGCCGCGCGCACTGCGCTGAAAGCGCGTTCAGTGCACGATCTTCGTCCGCATCGTTTAGCGGTTCTCCCGTCAGGCAGCCGGCGGGCGCAGCGAGCAGGACGGCATCAAAGTGCATGTCCGCCGCGTGCGCGAGCGTGCGCTCGCGCTCATCGGCATCGACAATGGTGGCCGGCGCAAGGCAATAGATGCGCGGCGGGTTGGTTCCCGTAGTAGAGGTGCGGCTTTGCATGTTCAGACGGTTTCATTGAAAAGTCGCAACGGTGTGCGATGCCGCCTGACAGAACTCCAACGCATCATCAGGCGGTCATCTTGTAATGAGACGGATCGGCGATCAAAGGTTCACTTGCCTTGGGTGCCAGCAAATCGCGGAAGGCGCGTTTCGCCGATGCAGGCGCGATGTCGGCGTACATGCGGATGTAGGCGTCGGCCGGTCCCTGCCACGAGAAGTCGCCTTGCATCGCATTGCGCTGCATCGTTTGCCATGCGACGGGACGCATGTAGAGATCCAGCACATGATCGACTGCGTGCGACAGGTCTGCCGCCGTTTCGCCGTCGAACAGCACGCCGTTGGCATTCGGTTCTGGGTGGCTGCTGACCGCATCGATGATGGTGTCGCACAAACCGCCGACGCGCGAGCACACGGGAATCGTGCCATACAGCATCGAGTACAGTGGCGTCAGGCCGAACGGTTCGAAGCGCGTCGGATGCAGCAGCATGTCGGCGCCGGCATGCAAGGCGTGCGCGCGGCGTTCGTCATAGCCGATATGTACGCCGACACGGTCCGGATGTTGCGCTGCCAGCGCCTGGAACGCTTGCGCGTATTGCGGCTCGCCGCAGCCAAGCACCGCCACCTGCAGCTGCGGATGGCGTTCGAGAATACTCGGCATCGCTTCCAGAATGACGTCGGCCATCTTCTGATGCGTGATGCGGCTGCCGATCGCCATCAGCGGCGTGAACTGCTGCACCGGCAGGTTGAACAGTTTTTGCAGATCGCGCTTGCAGGTCGCCTTGCCGGTCATGTTGTCGACACTGAAGTTGCGCTTGATCAGCGTGTCGGTCGATGGGTTCCAGCAGGCAACATCCACCGCGTTCGGAATCGCCATCAGCGCGTCCTTGCGGCGGTTCAATACGCCTTCAAAGCCGTAGCCGAAACGCGGCGTGAGAATTTCACGCGCATAGGTATGGCTGACAGTCGTGATGCGGTCCGAGTAGGAAACGCCGGCTTTCAGAAAACTGAGCTTGCCCCAGAACTCCATGCCGTCTTCATTGATCATATCGACCGGGATGCCAAGTTGCGGCGCCAGTTCGGCCGGATAGTTGCCCTGGAAGGCGAGATTGTGAATGGTCAGCGCCGTGCCGACGTTCTGAACCTTTTGAGCGCGCATCAAGGCTGCGATCAGACCGGCATGCCAGTCGTTTGCGTGGACCACATGCGGTACAGGGAGCGGCGTCTTGCCGGCGCAAATGCGCACGGCGGCATGGCATAACGCGCCGAATGCGAGCGCGTTGTCGTCGAACTCGTGACCGCTGTGATCGACATACGGATTGGCAACTCGGTTGTCGAAGCGCGCGGTGCGCAGCAGCAATACTTTTACCCCGGTGCCGGGCATCTTTCCCTGCAACAATTCGCCATCGCCGCCGGGAAGTTCTTTGAGGTCGCAGATTTTCTTGAGGCCAACAGCCCGTTCGATGGCGGCTGGATAACCGGGCATCAAAATGCTGGCATCCATACCGCGTTCTGTCAGCGTCGCACCGAGCGCGCCGATCACGTCGGCCAGGCCGCCGGTCTTGATCAGCGGTATGGCTTCCGATGTGACGAGAAGTGTGCGTGCTTGTGACATTGATTTCTCCCTGTAAACATGACGACGCGGCGAATGGCGGCGGGATGAGATGTACGAAACACTGTACAGAAGCGCACTGCAAACTCGAATCAGACAGCGCCTCAACCGTCTGTAAGAAAACAGCACCTATTCGTAAAAAAATGTAAGAGGAATGTTTCTGTGCGGTATGTCACACAGCCGTTGCACGACGGCAATAGGCGTATTGCCGGCTGTGATCTTCCTACGTACGATCGCGCATTCTTCCGATAGGGAAAGCAGAATGGCCTCGCTTATCTTTTCGTGAACAAACCTATCGCGAAGAGTCTCATGCCGCCTTCCAGATTTCCGCCAGACCATATCGGTACCGTGATGAGCACGATGTCCGGCCCGTCGACAGGCCCGCTACCGGGTACTGCGCAAACAAAGATGCTGCCGTCCGATTTGTTGAAGAAGATTGCCGGCGGTGCCGGTTTGGCGGAGGCCATGCCCTCCAATGCGAACAAGGCTTCCGAACATGGCGATGCCTCGCGCTTGCCGCCGCAGGGTGCCGTCAGCGAACCGATGTCGGCGGTGGCGACCGCGAGCACGGCGAGCGAACGGAACGCTTCGCCCAAGACAGGCGACACCGTGCCCGTCGGCGAGAATCGCACGATCGCCGCACTGGATCGCGTACGTACCGATGCCAGCGGCCAGCCGCTGACCACTGACCAGGGCGTGCCAATCGCTGACAACCAGAATTCGCTGAAGGCGGGATTGCGCGGGCCGACCGCGATGGAAGATTTCATTCTGCGCGAGAAGATCACGCATTTCGATCACGAACGTATTCCCGAGCGCGTGGTGCACGCGCGTGGCTCCGCTGCGCACGGCTATTTCGAGTGTTACAAGTCCTTGAGTCCGTTGACGAAGGCAGCACCGTTTGCGGAGGCGGGCAAGCGCACGCCGGTGTTCGTGCGTTTCTCCACCGTCGCAGGCGAACGAGGTTCGGCCGATACTGCGCGCGACGTGCGCGGCTTCGCCGTCAAGTTCTATACCGAACAGGGAAATTGGGATCTGGTCGGCAACAACATCCCGGTCTTTTTCATCCAGGATGCGATGAAGTTTCCCGACCTGGTGCATGCGCTCAAGCCCGAACCGCATCACGGCATGCCGCAGGCTTCGAGCGCGCACGACACTTATTACGATTTCGTTTCGCTGATGCCCGAGAGTACGCACATGCTGCTGTGGCAGATGTCGGATCGCGCGATTCCGCGCAGCTATCGGATGATGCAGGGTTTCGGCGTGCATACCTTTCGGCTGATCAATGCCGCTGGCGAGTCGGTGTTTTGCAAGTTTCACTGGACGCCGAAGGCCGGCGTGCATGCGCTGTGCTGGGACGAGGCCGTGAAGATCGCCGGCGCCGATCCGGATTTTCATCGCCGCGACCTGTGGGAAGCGATCGAGGCTGGCGCCTATCCCGAGTGGGAGCTTGGCTTGCAGGTATTTTCCGAAGAGGAGGCCGAGCACTTTCCGTTCGACGTGCTGGATGCGACCAAGCTTGTTCCCGAAGAAATGGTGCCCGTCATCCCGGTCGGCAAGCTGGTGCTGAATCGCAATCCGGACAACTTTTTTGCCGAAACCGAACAGGTCGCGTTCTGCGTCGCGCACATCGTGCCCGGCATCGATTTCAGCAACGATCCCTTGCTTCAGGGGCGCATTCATTCTTATGTGGATACACAGATCAGCCGGCTCGGCGGGCCGAACTTCCACGAAATTCCGATCAATACGCCGCTCGCGCAGGTGCACAACAATCAGCGCGACGGCATGCATCGGCAGGCCATCCATCGTGGCCGCGTCGCCTACGAACCGAATTCGCTGGGCGGCGGTTGCCCGTTCCAGGCGGGGGCGGCAGCCGGCTTCACCAGTTACCCGGAGCGTGTCGCCGAAGACAAGGTGCGCGGCAAGCCTGAGAAATTCGCCGACCATTATGCGCAAGCCGTGCTGTTCTGGAAATCGCAATCGCCGATCGAACGCCGGCACATCGTGCAGGCTTTCCGTTTCGAACTCACGCGCGTGCAGACGCAGGCGATACGCGAACGCGTGGTGTCGCTGCTGATGAACGTGGATCACGAACTGGCGAGCGGCGTGGCGGAGGGACTGGGCTTCGCATTACCCGCGCCGGCGCCTGACATTTCGCCTCTGCCGAGACATGACTATCCGCCTTCGCCAAAACTCTCGATATTTTCCTTTCCCGCCGCCGAGATCAAGGCACGCCGCGTTGCGATCCTGATCGCTCCCGGCGTCAATGGCGACATGGCGCGCATGATCTACATGCGGCTGCTGGAAGCCGGCGCCGTGCCACGTTTTGTGGGACGCATGCTGGGCGAAGTGGCAAGCGCAAGCGGCGCGTCGTTGCATGCCGAGATTTCGGTAGAGGCCGCGCCTTCGGTGATGTACGACGCACTCGCCGTGCCCGAAGGCAGCGATGCGATTGCGGCGTTGATGAAGGATGGCAATGTGCTGGAGTTCGTCAAGGAGACCTATCGCCATTGCAAGCCCATGCTGCTGATGGGCGCGGCGTCTTCGCTGCTGGAAAAGGCGTGCATCCTGCCCGCGCTGCCGAGCGGCAAACGCGACCACGGCATCATCGGCCTCGGCGACCACGACCTGACGGCTGCGATCGACGTGTTCATCGAGACGCTGCAGCAGCACCGCGTGCTGGCACGCGAAACCGATCCGCCCATCGTCTAACGCCAGCTTGCCTATTCAACACCGAGCGGCGCGGTGCGTGCCGCGAACGCTTCGGCCAGCGCGTGCGCTTCCAGTGGGCGCGAGAACAGGAAGCCCTGGAAACCGTCGCAACCGACGTTCAGCAAGAACTCTTTCTGTTCCGCCGTCTCGACACCTTCGGCCACGACTTGCAGACCAAGCGCGCGCCCCAGATGCGTGAAGGCTTCGACGATGGCCGCCGAATCCTTTGCCTGCGTCACGAAGGAAACGAAGGACTGATCGATCTTGATCTTGTCGAGCTCCAGCTCCTTCAGCAATTGCAGGCTGGCGTAGCCGGTACCGAAATCGTCGACCGAAATCCGCACGCCGGCTGCACGCAGGCGGCGTAGCTGCCGCGTGATGACATCGTCCACATGCATGATGGCCGTCTCGGTAATTTCGAGTTCCAGTCTGTCCGGTGGAAAACCTTCTTCATCGAGAATACGCAGCACTTTGCTGGCGAATGCCAGATTGCGCAGCTGGATGGCCGAGACGTTGACGGCCAGGAAAAGATCATTCCACTGCTGCATCGCGCGGCAGCCTTGTCGCAATATCCACTCGCCCAGCTGGACGATCAGGCCCGCTTCTTCCGCGATTGGAATGAATTGAGACGGCGATATCACGCCTAGGCTCGGGCTCTCCCAGCGCGCCAGCGCTTCGACGCCGACAATGCGCCCCTCGCTGCCGGCGATCAGCGGTTGAAAAACGCAGTTGAGTCCGCGCCCTTCGGCGAGCGTTTTCCTC
>DATAHI010000050.1:0-4023 GCA_036263255.1 Oxalicibacterium sp.
TCTTTGAATTCAATGGGTTTTGCAACCTAAGCAAGAGCCTTCACAAACTGCAGCACTTCGTCGATGTGTCCAGGCACTTTCACTCCACGCCATTCTTTCACCAATATGCCGGATTCGTCAATGATAAAGGTGGAGCGTTCAATCCCGCGCACTTTCTTGCCATACATGTTCTTCCATTTCATCACATCAAACATGGCGCAAATGGCCTCGTCGGGATCGGAAACGAGTTCGAAGGGCAGGGCCAGCTTGGCTTTGAAGCCTTCGTGCGAACGGATGCTGTCGCGGCTGACGCCAAAGATCTCGGCATTCGCCTTGCGGAACTCCGGGTACAGTTCACGGAACTGGATACCTTCGGTCGTGCAGCCAGGCGTATTGTCCTTCGGGTAAAAATACAGGACGATCTTTTTGCCTTTGTAATCAGACAGTTGAAAGGTCTGATCGCCCGTCATTGGGGCTGAAAAGTCCGGCACGATCATGTTCAATGCAGAAGGACGTTCTGCCACTTCGATGTCTTGATCCATTCGTTATCGCTTTCTCTGTCGAATGCAAAGATGCAGCCGCCGTCGATTATCTGCACAAAATTCGGGCGGTATTGCCGAGCAGCGTAATTGGGGGCATTCGTTTGTTTTTCAAGCAAGTCGTGAAAAATGTACGACAGGCTTAATGCTAATCATCCAAGCTGACAGGACGATTACGGCGGCACTTGTTGTCAGCCTTCGAAGATCAAGGCCAGCGCCACGCGGCGGCCTTCCGCCATCAGGATGTTATAGGTGCGGCAGGCTGCCTGGTTGTCCATGCATTCGACGCCGACGCGTTTGCCGGTCAGTTCCGCCGTAAGTTTCGGATGGATGAAGCGCTGTCGCGCGCCCGTGCCGAGGATCACAACATCCGGCGTCATTGCGGCAATCGCTGCAAAGGCATCTGTGCTCAGCGCATCGAACGAAGTCACCGGCCAGTTCTCCGGCGCTTTTTCCGGCATCACGACCAAGCTATGCTCGAACCGGATCAGATTGATCTCGACGCCTTTGTCATCGTAGGCGGTGACAGTTTGATATTGCTGGGTCGGCGTGCTGTGAAGCTTCATGGCATGCGATCGGGGCGAGGCAGCCTTCCGATGATTTGAAGAGAAAAGAGCGCTTATTGTACCGTTTTCACTCGTGTTCCGTAGTTTGCCGATTGATAAAATCTCTTGCTTTCGGCAAAATGGATCACTTTTCCGCGCGCGTTTTGCGCGTCATTGCCGACCTCGCGGCCTCACGCTTTTTGCTGCGATGAAGAAGCGACCACATCGGAAGGCAAACCGCTTTTCGACTTCAAAAGGTACCTGCTGTGCGACCGATCTACAAATCGAAAAAACTGGCTGATGTGTGCTACGACATCCGCGGACCCGTGCTGGAAAAGGCACGGCAGATGGAAGAAGAAGGCCACAAGATCATCAAGCTGAACATCGGCAATCTCGCGACCTTCGGCTTCGATGCGCCGGACGAGATCGTGCAGGACATGATCCGCAACATGGCGAACGCGTCCGGCTATACCGATTCCAAGGGCTTGTTCGCGCCGCGCAAGGCAGTGGTGCAATACATGCAGCAGAAGGAAGTCGCCGGCGTCACGATCGACGACGTCTATCTCGGTAATGGCGCTTCCGAACTGATCGTGATGAGCATGAACGCGTTGCTCAATACCGGCGACGAAGTGCTGGTGCCATCGCCCGACTATCCGCTGTGGACCGCGGCCGTCAGCCTGTCCGGCGGCAAGCCGGTGCATTACATCTGCGACGAGCAAGCCGACTGGTTCCCTGACATCGAAGACATCAAGAAGAAGATCAATTCGAACACCAAGGCGATCGTCGTCATCAATCCGAACAATCCGACCGGCGCGCTGTATCCGGTCGAGTTGCTGCAGCAGATCGTCGAAGTCGCTCGCCAGCACCAGCTGATTGTGTTCGCTGACGAGATTTACGACAAGGTGCTGTACGACGGCGCCACGCATACTTCGCTTGCTTCGCTGGCGGACGACGTGTTGTTCATCACCTTGAACGGTCTGTCGAAGAACTATCGTTCCTGCGGTTATCGTGCGGGGTGGATGGTCGTCTCCGGCGAAAAGCGTTACGCGAAGGATTACATCGAAGGCTTGAACATGCTGGCCTCGATGCGCCTGTGTGCAAACGTGCCGGGGCAGTACGCCATCCAGACTGCGCTCGGCGGCTACCAGAGCATCAATGATCTGGTTGGGCCCGGCGGTCGCCTGTTGAAGCAGCGCGATCTCGCGCACAAGCTGCTGACCGACATCCCGGGCGTTACCTGCGTGAAGCCGAAATCCGCGCTGTACATGTTCCCTCGACTGGATCCGGCAATGTACCCGATCGCGGATGATCAGGAATTTGCGTATCAGTTGTTGGCGGAGGAGCGCGTATTGATCGTGCAGGGCACTGGCTTCAACTGCCCGACGCCGGATCATTTCAGGGTAGTATTCCTGCCGAATTCCGACGACCTGACCGCCGCCATCGGCCGCATTGCGCGCTTCCTCGACGGTTATCGCAAACGACTAGGCTGACGGCAATCGCCAGTACATATCACCGACCACATTAAAGGCATCATGAAATCGATCAAAGTAGGTTTGCTGGGCATAGGCACCGTTGGTGCCGGTACATTCAACGTACTGAAGCGCAATCAGGAAGAGATTGCCCGCCGTGCCGGCCGCTGCATCGAGATCGTGATGGTGGCGGATGTGAATGTCGCGCGCGCGAAGGAAATCGTGGGCGATCATTGTATGGTGGTCAATGACGGCAACGCGGTGGTCGGCAATCCAGATATCGATATCGTCATCGAGCTGATCGGCGGTTATGGCGTGGCGAAGGAACTGGTTCTAAAGGCCATAGCGAACGGCAAGCACGTGGTGACTGCGAACAAGGCGCTGCTGGCCACGCATGGCGATGAAATCTTCCAGGCCGCGCAAGCGAAGGGCGTGATGGTCGCGTACGAGGCGGCGGTGGCCGGCGGCATTCCGATCATCAAGGCGCTGCGCGAAGGCTTGACCGCAAATCGCATCGAATGGATTGCCGGCATTATCAATGGCACGACGAACTTCATTCTGTCCGAGATGCGCGATAAGGGGCTGGATTTCGATACGGTATTGAAGGAGGCACAGCGTCTTGGTTACGCGGAAGCCGACCCGACCTTCGATATCGAGGGTGTCGATGCTGCGCACAAGGCGACGCTGATGTCGTCGATCGCCTTTGGCATTCCGGTGCAATTCAACAAGGCGCACGTGGAAGGTATCACCAAGTTGGAAGCGGTCGACATCAGTTATGCGGAACAGCTCGGCTATCGTATCAAGCTGCTCGGGATTGCCAAGCGTACGCCGCAAGGCATTGAGTTGCGCGTGCATCCGACGCTGATCCCGGCCAAGCGTCTGATCGCTAATGTCGAAGGCGCGATGAATGCCGTACTGGTGCAGGCCGATGCCGTTGGCGCCACGCTGTACTACGGCAAGGGCGCCGGCGCCGAACCGACCGCATCCGCCGTCATTGCCGATCTGGTCGACATCACGCGTCTCGCTGACGCGGCTCCGGAACATCGCGTGCCTTACCTCGCATTCCAGCCGCATTCGATGTCCGATACGCCGGTGCTGCCGATCGCGGAAGTCACCACCAGCTACTACCTGCGCATGCACGTGGCCGACAAGCTCGGCGTGCTGGCGGACGTCACGCGCATCCTGGCGGAGTCAACGATTTCGATCGATGCAATGCTGCAGAAGGAGCCGTCGGCCGGCGAAACGCAGACCGACATCATCATGCTGACGCACCAGACGCAGGAAAAGAATGTCGAAGCGGCAATCCGCGAGATCGAAGCTTTGCCGACTGTTCTGGGCAAGGTAACCAAGCTGCGGCTTGAACATCTGAGCTGATCCTCTTGCGGCGGCAGGCGTGGCGATGCGCTGCGTTTGCTGTCGTGTCTCTCGGTTGCGCCGCATGATTGCGACCGGCTTCGCAGGCCCGCTCCGCTATAATGTCGGCTGCCTCTA